>NZ_JBHJQI010000048.1:0-9335 GCF_042262805.1 Streptomyces sp. NPDC056361 | reverse complement strand
TTTTTTTTTTTTTTTTTTGTTTTTGTTTTTTTTTTTTTTTTTTTTTTTTTTTTTTTTGTGGTGGGGGGGGGGGGGGGGGGGGGGGGGGCGGGCCCCCCCCCCCCCCCCCCCCCGGGGGGAGAGGGATCAGACGGTCGCGGAGTACTGGCTGTCCTTCATGAGGAAGGTCGCCAGCGGCTTGCCGTCACCCTTCGACATCGCGCTGAAGGTGATGCCCAGCTGGGACGCCGCCTTGCGGGCCATCTTGATGTCGTCGGTGGCGGTGACCTGACCGCGCGGGATGATGAAGCGGTAGCGCACCGCGGTCGTGCCGCCGGCCTTGACGTCGGTGAACTCCAGGCCGAGGGCACGCACGTCGGCGAACGGGCGCTCGGCGATCTCGTAGCGGTAGGTGTCGACGGCGGGCGCCGGCTCCGACTTGACGGCGTCGCCGCCCATGAAGAAGGGCAGCGTGTCCTCGTTGAACTGGAGCAGCGAGAACTTCAGCGAGAGGTCACGGCTCGAGTAGATGTAGTGGATCGGGGAGACCGACTGCCACGAGTCGATGGCCTCCAGCTTGTCCTTCTTGGAGAAGGTGACGCCGTCGCCGGAGGTGAAGCCGAGGTCCTTCCAGCCCGCGCCGGTCCAGTCGGCGGCGGAGTCCGCGCCGAAGGCGGTCGGGGCGGCGGTGCCGGCGTCGGCGACGAAGAGCTTGCCGCTGCCTGCGACGCGGATCTCGGCAGAGTTGTTTCCAGCCATGGTGGGTTTCTCCTTGGGTTGGGATGGGTTGCGCCGCCCCGGACGTCGGGTCCGGGTACGGCAAAGGCCCCGCCGGACGGCGAGGCCTGGTCTGTGGGTGAGCGCCCGTGGGGGAGCGAGCCGTGAGGGCTCGGGGGTCGGGCGGCTCGGGAGTGGCTCGGGTGGTGCGAGTCGTGCTGCGAGCAGTGCTGCGCGCGGCTCAGAAGACGGTCAGGGAGAGGCGGATGACGCAGAGGTAGCGGTTCGCGCCCCGGTAGAGGTAGTCGGGGAGCCAGCGCGGCCCGTCCTGCTCCTCGACGTCGTGGACGAGGTTGTTGGCACCGAGCTGCTTGCCGATGGTGGCGAGCAGCGCCCGCCGGGCGCCGTTGGCGAGGACGTGGGCGGCGGTCTTGCTCGGCCCGTACACCTCGAACTCGATCAGCGGCTTGTCGATGTGCTCGTCGCCGATCCAGGCGCCGCCGCGGCGGTTGACCAGGACGGCGCTCTGGGTGCCGTCGAAGCCGGCCGGCGGGTTCACCGCGATGGTGGCGCCGGCGAGGGCGGGGTCGGCCTTGAGGACGTCGACGACCAGCTTCTCGACGTCCGGGAAAGCACTCGGGGGAGTGGTCATGACGGTTCTCCTCGGGAGAGCGGACGGGTGCGGGAGGGGGTGCCGTCCGGGGCGCTCCGGCGGGAGGGGGCGGGGCGCGGCAGCGCTCCCGGACGGCGAACGGCGGAGGCTGCTGCCCGTCCTGCGGGCGCAGCTCCGCCGCTGCACCAACTGTGACAGAGAGCGTGCGCGCACGCAACTAGTTCTGGATGGGGTGCCGATCCGGCGCTGGTCCCGTGCTGCTCCGGTGCTGGTCCCGTGCTCCGGACCCCGGGAAACGGGGCCCGGGACCCCTCGGTAAGTTGGCCGCCACCGAACCGAGGGAGCCGCCCGTGTCCGCCGACCGCGCCCGCCTGCTGTACGTGACCGACCTCGCCTACCCGGCCAGGGGGCGGCGGTACTGCGACGAGGACATCCAGCTGACCGCCCGGCTGCGGGCCGACTTCGACCTGGCGCTGTGCCACCCGCTCGACGCGGCCGCGCTCATGGAGGGCTTCGACGCCGTGGTCGTCCGCAACAGCGGCCCGGTCCTCGGCTACCAGGAGGCGTACGACGCCTTCCGCGAGCGGGCGACCGCGCTCGGCACCCGCGTCTACAACCCGCTGCACGGCCGCGGCGACATGGCCGGCAAGCAGTACCTCCTCGACCTGACGGCCGCCGGGTACCCCGTCATCCCCACCGTCGACCGGGCCGAGGACCTGCACCTGCTGCCCGAGGCCGAGCTGTACGCGGTCAAGCCCAAGGCGGGCGCCGACTCCATAGGACTGCGGTTCCTGCCGTACGGGGAACTCGCCGGCCTCGCCTACGGCGAGCTCCTGGTGCAGCCGCGCGTGGACTTCCGGTACGAGGTGTCCTTCTACTTCGTCGACGACGCCTTCCAGTACGCCCTCCACGCCCCCGACCCCGAGCGCCGCTGGGTCCTCGAACCGTACGAGCCGACCGCCGAGGACCTCGCGTTCGCCCGCCGCTTCGTCGACTGGAACACCCTCGACCACGGCATCCAGCGCGTCGACGCCTGCCGCGCCCCGGGCGGGGAGCTGCTCCTCGTCGAGCTGGAGGACCTCAACCCGTACCTCTCCCTGGACCGCGTGCCCGAGCCGGTGCGCGAACGGTTCGCCGACGACCTGGTCCGCTCCCTGCGCGCCTTCCTGGCGGCATGACGAAGCGCCCCGCGTCCGGAGGGGACGCGGGGCGCTTCGCAGGGGGAGGGGCTTCAGGCGGTACGGGGGCGGCGGCGGGCCAGCCGCTCCGCCGCGAAGACGTCCTCCAGGCGGAAGAGCTGGGCCCGGCCGGCCCGGCCCGCCGCCCGCAGATGGCCCAGCTGGACCCACTTGCGGATCGTGGCGGGCGCGACGCCCGCCTCCTCGGCGGCGAGCGGCCCGGGGATCAGCGCGGGCAGCGCGGGCAGCACGGGCAGTGCGGGCGAGCTCAGCATCCGGTTTCCTTCGTGTCGTCCATCGCCGCTTCGATCTCCTCGGTACGCGTCCCCGAGGCCTCCGACAGCTCTTCCCACTGGTCCTCGGCCCACAGGTGCCGGTACGCGGGGTCGTCCTGGCAGCCGCACGCCGCGTCCGTGCAGACGCACGCCGGGTTCACGCACAGCACCGCCCGGCGGTCGGGGAACGCCCGCAGCGACACGGAGTCGCACCAGGGGCAGCGGCCCGTCACCCGTACGACCGTCTCCGCGTCGCCGAGCGTGCGGGCGCAGCGGCGGGCCATCCGGCGGATCTCGTCGCGGACGTGCCGGGCGAGGTCCGGGTGCCCGGCGACGGCGTCGAGCAGTCCGACGATCCGGCGCAGCCGCTCGATCACCCCGGCCCGGCGGGGCCTCGGCAGCGTGAGCCGGGCGCAGACCGCCTCCTCCAGCTCCACCACGCCGTCGGTGATGTCCCGGATGGCGTCGGAGATGTGCAGCCGGATGGGGGCGGCGCCGTGCCCGGGGACGGAGAGCCCGTGCCGCTGTTCGAGGAGCAGCGCCTCGCGCCGCTCCTCGCGGATCAGCTCGTCGCGGCCCGGGTGCGGCGCGGTGGGCGCGGTGCCGGCGGGGGAGCGGCGGCCGGGCGCCAACTCCTCGGACAGCTCGGGGAACTGTCGTACGAGGGAGGCGGCCCAGAGCATGATGTCGCGCAGGACGACCTCGACGGTCCGGCCCGCGCCGGCCGCAGCGGACGTGTCGGGGCGGTGGGCACCGGTCGGAGCGGAGGTGTCGGGGCGGTGGGCGCCGGCGGTGGTGCCCGTGCTCTCGTTCTCGGTCGGGTCAGCCACGGCGACCGCTCCCCACCAGCGCGACGGCCTTGGCGACGCGCTGGGTGTCCGCGGGGCGGCCGTTGCGCCAGAGGCGGCCCGCGCAGACGCCGTCGAAGTAGCTCTCGGACGGGGCCACCGCGGCCTCGCACTCGCGGCGCACGGGGCAGTCGGCGCAGGCCCGCAGAGCCGGGGCCGCCTCTTTGGCGCGGCGGGCGAAGACGACGGACGGGGAGAGGCCGGCGCACGCGGCGGAGGCCTGCCAGGGGGACGGGTCGGGCTGGAACAAGGGAGTTTCTCCACGGTCCGGGGCCCGCCGGGGCTCCATGGGGCCGGTGGGGCTCCTGGGGCTCAGGGGGCCGACGAGTGCGGCGGCGAGTCAGACTTACACGTTGCGTGCGAGCGCGCAACAAAAATCGCCACCCCCGTGAACCGCCCTTCACCGATTCGACACGATTGCGTGCCCGAAAGCACGTAATTCCGTGCGCGCAAGCACGCTAAGGTATGGGATCCGGAGGGTGGGGGAGCGAGGAGCGGTAAACACATGAGCACTCAAGGGCTCGACGAGTTCGCAGGCTGGGTCGAAGGCCTGATGCGGGCGCGCGGATACGACATCGACAGCCCCCGCGGTGGCGGGAAGTCCCGCATCGCGGACGAGGCCGGAGTGCACCGCGCCGCCGTCACGCGGCTGCTGCAGCGGCAGAGCATGCCGGACCTGGAGACCATGCGCCGGATCGCACCCCTGCTCGGGGTGTCCGTCCGCGACATGCTGATCCGGTCGGGCCGGGTGTCCCCCGAGGAACTCCCGCTGGCGGCGGACCTGCTGCCGCCCAGCGACTGGCAGCCGACGATGGAGGACTTCGCCCGCTGGCTCGGCGTGCCCGACGAGCGCCTGGGCGTCTTCGTCAAGGTCGTGAACCAGTTCCTGGAGCCCGACGCCGAGGGCGCCGACGCCCCCGCGGCCGTCGAGCCGAGGCGCACCGCTCGCGACTGACCGCGACCGACCGCCACCGCCCGCGACCGGCGGCCCTCCCCGGGGCCGCCGGGACTCCGCGCGTGTGGGCATTTGTTTTGACCGGAGTCCATGCGATAGGTACGCTCATGCCTTGTGCCTGGGGTGTGCCTGGGCTCGTGTGCGTGTCCTCAACCGCACGGCGAGTCATATATCGGCCACCGTGATCCGCGCCTTCTCCGCCTCGTGCGGGGGTCCGCGAGATTCGACACACCCGACCGCGTGGGTCGGTGAATGTTCCAGGTTAGTTTTACCGACGGCACACAGAAACCGGAGAAGTAGTGCCTACGATCCAGCAGCTGGTCCGTAAGGGCCGGCAGGACAAGGTCGAGAAGAACAAGACGCCCGCACTCGAGGGTTCCCCTCAGCGTCGCGGCGTCTGCACGCGTGTGTTCACGACCACCCCGAAGAAGCCGAACTCGGCGCTCCGTAAGGTCGCGCGTGTGCGTCTGACCTCCGGCATCGAGGTCACGGCCTACATCCCGGGTGAGGGTCACAACCTGCAGGAGCACTCCATCGTGCTCGTGCGCGGTGGCCGTGTGAAGGACCTGCCGGGTGTTCGTTACAAGATCATCCGCGGTTCCCTCGACACGCAGGGCGTCAAGAACCGTAAGCAGGCTCGCAGCCGCTACGGCGCCAAGAAGGAGAAGTAAGAATGCCTCGTAAGGGCCCCGCCCCGAAGCGCCCGGTCATCATCGACCCGGTCTACAGCTCTCCTCTTGTCACCTCGCTGATCAACAAGATCCTGCTGGACGGCAAGCGTTCCACCGCCGAGCGCATCGTGTACGGCGCCATGGAGGGTCTTCGCGAGAAGACCGGCCAGGACCCGGTCATCACGCTGAAGCGCGCTCTCGAGAACGTCAAGCCGGCCCTCGAGGTCAAGTCCCGCCGTGTCGGTGGCGCCACCTACCAGGTGCCGATCGAGGTCAAGCCGGGCCGCGCGTCCACGCTGGCCCTCCGCTGGCTCGTCGGTTACTCCCGCGCCCGTCGCGAGAAGACCATGACCGAGCGCCTCATGAACGAGCTCCTCGACGCCTCCAACGGTCTTGGCGCTGCGGTCAAGAAGCGCGAGGACACGCACAAGATGGCCGAGTCCAACAAGGCCTTCGCGCACTACCGCTGGTAGTCGCAACCCACATCGAGACCGAGAGAAGACTGAGCCGATATGGCTACCACTTCGCTTGACCTTGCCAAGGTGCGCAACATCGGCATCATGGCTCACATCGACGCGGGCAAGACGACCACCACCGAGCGGATCCTGTTCTACACCGGTGTCTCGTACAAGATCGGTGAAGTCCACGACGGCGCTGCCACGATGGACTGGATGGAGCAGGAGCAGGAGCGCGGCATCACGATCACGTCCGCCGCGACGACCTGCCACTGGCCGCTCGAGAACGTCGATCACACGATCAACATCATCGACACGCCGGGTCACGTCGACTTCACCGTCGAGGTGGAGCGTTCGCTGCGCGTGCTCGACGGTGCTGTCACCGTGTTCGACGGTGTGGCCGGTGTCGAGCCCCAGTCCGAGACTGTCTGGCGTCAGGCGGACCGCTACGGCGTGCCGCGCATCTGCTTCGTCAACAAGCTCGACCGTACGGGTGCCGAGTTCCTCCGCTGCGTCGACATGATCGTGGAGCGCCTCGGCGCCGTCCCGATCGTCATGCAGCTCCCCATCGGTGCCGAGATGGACTTCCAGGGCGTTGTCGACCTGGTCCGCATGAAGGCGCTTGTCTGGTCCGCCGAGGCCAGCAAGGGCGAGATGTACGACGTCGTCGACATCCCGGCCTCGCACACCGAGCTCGCCGAAGAGTGGCGCGCGAAGCTGGTCGAGACCGTCGCCGAGAACGACGAGGAGCTCATGGAGCTCTTCCTCGAGGGCGTCGAGCCCACCGAGGAGCAGCTCTACGCTGCCGTCCGTCGCATCACCATTGCCTCCGGCAAGGGTGGCGGCGAGAAGACGGTCACCCCCGTCTTCTGTGGCACCGCGTTCAAGAACAAGGGCGTCCAGCCCCTGCTCGACGCGGTCGTGCGCTACCTCCCCTCCCCCCTGGACGTCGAGGCCATCGAGGGCCACGGCGTGAAGGACCCGGAGGAGGTCGTCAAGCGCAAGCCGTCCGACGACGAGCCGCTGTCGGCCCTCGCGTTCAAGATCGCGAGCGACCCGCACCTCGGCAAGCTCACCTTCGTCCGGATCTACTCCGGTCGCCTGGAGGCCGGCACCGCGGTGCTGAACTCCGTCAAGGGCAAGAAGGAGCGCATCGGCAAGATCTACCGCATGCACGCGAACAAGCGTGAGGAGATCGACTCGGTGGGCGCCGGCGACATCGTCGCCGTCATGGGCCTCAAGCAGACCACCACCGGTGAGACGCTGTGCGACGAGAAGAACCCGGTCATCCTGGAGTCCATGGACTTCCCGGCGCCGGTCATTCAGGTCGCCATCGAGCCCAAGTCCAAGGGTGACCAGGAGAAGCTGGGTGTCGCCATCCAGCGTCTCGCGGAGGAGGACCCCTCCTTCCAGGTGCACTCGGACGAGGAGACCGGCCAGACCATCATCGGTGGTATGGGCGAGCTTCACCTCGACATCCTCGTCGACCGCATGCGTCGCGAGTTCAAGGTCGAGGCGAACGTCGGCAAGCCGCAGGTCGCGTACCGCGAGACGATCCGCAAGGCCGTCGAGCGACTTGACTACACCCACAAGAAGCAGACCGGTGGTACCGGTCAGTTCGCCAAGGTGCAGATCGCGATCGAGCCCATCGAGGGCGGCGACGCCTCGTACGAGTTCGTGAACAAGGTCACCGGTGGCCGCATCCCGAAGGAGTACATCCCTTCGGTCGACGCGGGTGCGCAGGAGGCCATGCAGTTCGGCATCCTGGCCGGCTACGAGATGACTGGCGTCCGCGTCATCCTTCTCGACGGTGGCTACCACGAGGTCGACTCCTCCGAGCTGGCGTTCAAGATCGCCGGTTCGCAGGCCTTCAAGGAGGCCGCGCGGAAGGCTTCGCCGGTCATCCTCGAGCCCATGATGTCCGTCGAGGTCACCACGCCCGAGGACTACATGGGTGAGGTCATCGGCGACATCAACTCCCGCCGTGGCCAGATCCAGGCCATGGAGGAGCGCAGCGGCGCCCGCGTCGTGAAGGGCCTCGTGCCCCTCTCGGAGATGTTCGGCTACGTCGGCGACCTCCGCAGCAAGACCTCGGGTCGCGCAAGCTACTCGATGCAGTTCGACTCCTACGCCGAGGTTCCGCGGAACGTCGCCGAGGAGATCATCGCGAAGGCCAAGGGCGAGTAACTCTCCCGAGTTCACGCTTTAGGCTTGACACCAGTCGCCGGGGCTCAGCCCCCGAAACCCGAGGGAATCGGGCCCCGGCGGATGGCATCCCAGCAAAGATCACCTGGCGCCGATGAAGCAAGGCGTACAGAACCACTCCGCAGGAGGATCAAGTGGCGAAGGCAAAGTTCGAGCGGACTAAGCCGCACGTCAACATCGGTACCATCGGTCACATCGACCACGGTAAGACGACCCTCACGGCCGCCATTACCAAGGTGCTGCACGACGCGTACCCGGACCTGAACGAGGCCTCGGCCTTCGACCAGATCGACAAGGCTCCCGAGGAGCGCCAGCGCGGTATCACGATCTCGATCGCGCACGTCGAGTACCAGACGGAGTCGCGTCACTACGCGCACGTCGACTGCCCCGGTCACGCTGACTACATCAAGAACATGATCACGGGTGCCGCGCAGATGGACGGCGCCATCCTCGTGGTCGCCGCCACCGACGGCCCGATGCCGCAGACCAAGGAGCACGTGCTCCTGGCCCGCCAGGTCGGCGTTCCGTACATCGTCGTCGCCCTGAACAAGGCCGACATGGTGGACGACGAGGAGATCCTGGAGCTCGTCGAGCTCGAGGTTCGTGAGCTCCTCTCCGAGTACGAGTTCCCGGGCGACGACCTTCCGGTCGTCCGTGTCTCGGCGCTCAAGGCGCTCGAGGGCGACAAGGAGTGGGGCGAGAAGCTCCTCGGCCTCATGCACGCGGTGGACGAGTCCATCCCGCAGCCCGAGCGTGACGTCGACAAGCCGTTCCTGATGCCGATCGAGGACGTCTTCACGATCACCGGTCGTGGCACCGTCGTCACCGGTCGTATCGAGCGTGGTGTCCTCAAGGTCAACGAGACCGTCGACATCATCGGCATCAAGACCGAGAAGACCACCACCACGGTCACCGGCATCGAGATGTTCCGCAAGCTGCTCGACGAGGGCCAGGCCGGTGAGAACGTCGGTCTGCTCCTCCGTGGCATCAAGCGCGAGGACGTCGAGCGCGGCCAGGTCATCATCAAGCCGGGTTCGGTCACGCCGCACACGAACTTCGAGGCCCAGGCCTACATCCTGTCGAAGGACGAGGGTGGCCGTCACACCCCGTTCTTCAACAACTACCGCCCGCAGTTCTACTTCCGTACCACGGACGTGACCGGCGTCGTGACCCTCCCCGAGGGCACCGAGATGGTCATGCCGGGCGACAACACCGCCATGAGCGTTGAGCTGATCCAGCCCATCGCCATGGAGGAGGGCCTCAAGTTCGCCATCCGTGAGGGTGGCCGGACCGTCGGCGCCGGCCAGGTCGTCAAGATCACTGCCTGATCTTGAACTGACCTGGTAGCTCCTACGAGCTGCTGAGCCGGTCACTTATACACATCTGGCGCTCCCGACGAGGTAATTAGGGACTATCTCGGGGGGCGCAGGATCATTAAA
>NZ_JBHJQI010000047.1:0-56763 GCF_042262805.1 Streptomyces sp. NPDC056361 | reverse complement strand
GCGGGGGGGGGGGGGGGGGGGGGGCGCGGGGGGGGGCCCCGGGGGGGGGGGGGGGGGCCCGGGGGGGGGGGGGGGTTGGGGGGGGGGGGGGGGGGGCATCAGAAGAGGGACTTGTACGTGTTCCAGCCGCCGGAGCCGATGAGCATGCGGGGGCCGTAGGCGCCGGTGCAGGTGCCGTCGTAGGAGTAGAGCCGGCCCGAGGTGTCGCGGGCGGTGAGGTCCGCGCAGCCGTCGCCGGAGAGGTCTCCCGTGCCGACCACGGAGGTGTAGGCGCCCCAGCCGGTACCGGCCTTGACGCGGGGGGCGAAGCCGCCGGTGGCGGTGGCGTAGTAGCGCCAGAGCACACCGGAGGCGTCGATGCCGAGCAGGTCGCCGCGGCCGTCGCGGTTGAGGTCGCCGGCGCCGACGACCTTCTTGTACAGCTTCCAGTTGGTGCCGAAGCGGACCCTGGGCTTCATCCGGTGGTCGGCCGTACCGGCGTACAGGTACATGTCGCCGGTGGACGTCTGGCGGGCGATCAGATCGGTGAACCCGTCGCCGTTCACGTCGCCCGGGGACGTCAGGATGTCGTACTGGCCCCAGCCGGAGCCGAGCGCCGTGTACGGCGACGAGGCCGCGACGACCTTCCCGCAGCCCGGCCGGTAGGCCCGCAGCTGGTCGCCGACGCGGGCGAGGACGTCCGCGCAGCCGTCGGCGTTCACGTCGCCGAACGGGACGAGGACGGACGTGGTCGGGAACTTCGTGCCCGTGCCCGTCATCCGCGCGGAAAGACCGCCGTACCCGTCGCCGCGGTACATCGACACCAGGCCCGCCGTGTCCATCGCGAGCAGGTCGCCCTGGCCGTCGTTCCCGGCCATGTCACGCCAGGCCGGCTGCCCGCCGGAGACGGTGACCGTGCCGTTCAGGGACAGGTCGCCGCCCTGCCCGTCCGCCGTGTTCGCCTGCAGGTGCCAGGTGTACCGGCCGTTCGCGACGCTCTTCCCCGCCGCCGTCCTGCCGTCCCACGACACGTCGATGCGGCTCCGGGTCTCGCCGCCCCCGTAGGCGCGGACCGGGTTCCCGGACAGGTCACGCAGCGTCAGCTGCCAGTACGACGAGGGCTTGGACAGCGCCCAGGACGCCTTCCAGCCGTCCTGCAGCCGCATGGTCGCGGACACCTTCGCCGAGGCGGCGGTGAGGTCGGAGGTGGGGACACCGGTCCACACGACGTGGACGAGGTTCTCGGCGTCCTTGTACGCGACGGCCCCGCCGAAGCGGTCCACGGTCCAGGACTCGCGGCGGGCGCCGCGCACGGGAGCGGCGTCGACGAGCCTGCGCACCGCGGGCTTGCCGCTGGTGACCTTGGTCAGGTCGGTGAGCCGGAGGTAGTCGCCGGCGTCCCGGTCGACGACGTAGCCGTCGCCCAGGAGGGCGTTGCCCGCCGCTCCCGTGGACAGCTGCAGCTTCGTGTTCGTCCTGAGGTCGACCACGCCCTGCTGGGCCGACCCGCACGCCCAGTACAGCCAGCGGCCCGCGGCCGCCTGAAGCTCCGTCGGGACGCACGCCGCGCCGGTCGTGACCTTGCCGAGGTCCTTGCCGGTGGCCAGGTCGGTACGCGTCACCTCGCCCGCCGCGGTCGAGCCCGCGTACAGGGTGTCGCCCCAGAGGGCCGCCGGCGCGGACGGCGTCTCGCGGACGACGCTCTGCGCGTCGAGGTCCACGACGAGCGTCCGGGCGCCGCCCTGGAAGACCGCGCGCCGGCCGAAGGCGTCGGTGATCCGGCCGTTCGCCTCACCGGTGTACACCCGGCTCACCTGACCGTCGGAGGTGCGGGCGGTGACCTCCAGCGGCCGGGAGGCGTCACGGGCCAGGTAGACCGTGCGGCCGTCCCCGTTGTCGAGCAGCGGCGTGGCGCTCTCCAGCTGCTTCGCCTCCGCGCCCGCCCACAGCGGCTGCGGGTGACCGGTGTGCACCGGCCCGACCGGCAGCGGCGTACGTCCGTAGAAGCCGCTGCCCTGGGCGGTGCCCGTCTCCAGGGTGGAGAGCCGGCCCGCGCCGAGGGCGAGCGAACGCACCTCGGCCGGCAGCGGCTCCAGCCGGCGCAGCTTCTCCAGGAGCGGAGCGCCGCCGTCCTTCGCCGGGACGGCCTTGAGGAGGGACCAGTCGGAGGACGACGTACCGCCGACGACGGCCACGCCCCCGCCCGCGACCTGGGTGAGCTCGGCCTCGGCCTTCTCCAGCAGGGTCCGGCTCCGCCCGTCGGGGTGCAGCGCGACGAGCCGCCGCTTCAGGGAGGCGTCGGTGCCGGAGGCGTCGCCGAGCGCGAGGACCCAGTCGCCGACGAGGGCGACGCGGGCGGTGCTCAGGCCTTCGGGCAGGACGACCGTCTGCTCGGCGCCGGTCAGGGCCGCGCGCTGCCGCACGTGGACGGTGCGGTCCTTGTCGATCCAGGCGATCCGGTCGGGGCTCACGGCCACCGGCGCGACGAGCACGCTCCCTTCCGGGGTGGGGGCCGCGATCACCGTCATCTGCCCGGTGCGCAGGTCGACGACGCCGAGGTCGGAGAAGTCGTAGGCGTACGGGTCGGCGGACCGGCCGAAGCGGATCACGGCCACGGAGTCGTCACCGGCCGCGAGCCGCGCGCGGTGCAGCCCGGCACCCTCGGGCCAGCCGGTGACGGGCGTGCGGGCCCCGTCCGGGTCGGCGGCGCTCACCAGGTAGTAGCCGAGGGTCGTGGAGGAGTCGTCGGCGGAGGCGTACTGCTGGAAGAGCAGCGTGTCGCCGAGCAGTCCCCGGTAGCTCGCGTCGCGCGGCACGGTGAACGGCCGCTCGGTGCCGTCCGTCAGGTCGCGGAGGTAGTGGGTGCCGGCGCCGTGCTGCACGTACGCCCAGCGGCCGGCGGTGCCGGACTCGGCGAAGGGCAGGAACCCCTTGTCGTACCCCAGCGGAACGCTCTTCGCGGGGGCGGTGAAGTCCGTCCACTCCAGCTGTCCGCCGGCGCCCTCCGTCTCGTGGACGTACCCCGTGGGGCCGACCGCGGTGACGGTCTCCTGCCGGGGCACGGCCCGCCAGTTCGGCGCGACGTCGAGCTGGTCGATCCCCACGATCGGTGACGCCTGCGCGGCCCCGACGGGCGGCAGCACGGCACCCGAGGCGAGCAGTGCGGTGGCGAGGACGGCGAGACGCGCGCGGGAGTGCCGCGCGCGTGCGAAACGAGACAAAGAGAGGTCCCTCCCCAGGGCAACCTGATGTGCGGACATCGGGGGGCGGAAGCCTCCGCCGGGCCCCCTGGCCGGCACTTCCCACCCACGTCGACCGGCTGAGCGTATCCCGTCGCACGCGGGTACGACTCAGGGCCCGCACCGGCACCGAAGTGCGGGGCGGGCCCTGAGGTTCGTTCAGCGGTTCACGGCAGGTCAGCCGTTGCGCTTCCAGCGGGGCTTGTCGTCGCGGCGGCCGAAGGAGCCGCCGGTCGAGCCGGTGCCGCGGTGGTCGTCACGGCGGCCGAAGGGACGGTCGCCGCCACCGGAGCGGAAGCCGCCGGAGGGACGGTCGTCACGACGGTCGCGGTTGAACGGACGGTCGCTGCCGCGGTGGCCGCCGGTCGGACGGTCGTTGTCACGGCGCTCGAAGGGGCGGCCGCCGCGGTCGTCGCGGTTGAAGCCACCGGACGGACGGTCGTCGCGGCGGAAGCCGCCACGGTCGCCACCGCGGTCGTCACGGTTGAAACCACCGGAGGGACGGTCGTCGCGGCGGAAGCCGCCACGGTCGCCACCGCGGTCATCGCGGTTGAAGCCGCCCGACGGACGGTCGTCGCGGCGGAAGCCGCCGGACGGACGGTCGTTGTCCCGACGGAAACCACCGGAGGGACGGTCGTCGCGACGGAAGCCGCCACGGTCGCCACCACGGTCGTCACGGTTGAAACCACCGGACGGACGGTCGTCGCGGCGGAAGCCGCCACGGTCGCCACCGCGGTCACGGCGCTCGTAGTTGCCCCGCTCGTCGCGGGCCGGGCGCTCCTCGCGGCGCTGCTCCTCGATGCGCGCGGCACGCTCGGCCTCGACGGCAGCGGCGGCGACCTCGGCCTCGGCGGCCTCGGTCACCTCGGCCACGGCGGCCTCGGGGTCCTCGCCGCGCTCACGGGCGGCGCGGGCCACCAGGCGGTCGGCCTCCTCGCGGAGCTCGACGGCACGGCGCTGGAGGCGCTCCAGCTGCTTGGTCAGGTCGACGACCTCGCGCTCGGCCTGCTTGGCCGAGTTGTTCGCGGAGTCGGCCTGGACCTCGGTCAGCGAACGGGCGCCGGTGATCTCGGCGACCTCCGGGTCGAACGCGCCCGCGCCGCCGACGATGTGGCGCGTGGCGTCGACGCCCGCGTCCTCCATCAGGCGGAAGATCTGGCGGCGCTGGTGCGGCAGGGCCAGGGAGACCACGACGCCGGAGCGGCCGGCACGGGCGGTACGGCCCGAGCGGTGCAGGTAGTCCTTGTGGTCGCCGGCCGGGTCCACGTTCAGGACCAGGTCGATGCCGTCGACGTGGATGCCTCGGGCGGCGACGTCGGTCGCGACGAGCGCGTTGACGTAGCCGTCCTTGAAGTCGGCCAGGGTGCGCGTACGGGCGCCCTGGGTCATGCCGCCGTGCAGGGCGTCGGCCTTCACACCGGCGTCGCGCAGCTGCTCGGCGATGCGGTCGGCACCGAGCTGGGTGCGGACGAAGATGATCGTGCGGCCCTTGCGGGCGGCGATGGCGGCGGTGACCGGCGCCTTGTCCTTCGGCTTCACGACGAGGACGTGGTGGGTCATGGTGGTGACGGCACCGGCGGACGGGTCGACCTCGTGCGTGATCGGGTCCACCAGGTAGCGCTTGACCAGGCTGTCGATCTCGTTCTCCAGGGTGGCGGAGAAGAGGAGGCGCTGGCCGCCGACCGGGACCTGGTCGAGCAGCTCGGTGACCTCGGGCAGGAAGCCCAGGTCGGCCATCTGGTCGGCCTCGTCGAGGACGGCGATCTGGACGTTCTCGAGGGAGCAGGCGCCGCGGTTGATGATGTCGCGGAGACGGCCCGGGGTGGCGACGAGGATGTCGACGCCGCGCTCCAGGGCGTAGATCTGGTTGCCCATGGACGTACCGCCGCAGACGACCTTCATCTTGAGGCCGAGCACGTCGCCGTACGGCTGGAGGGCGTCCGCGACCTGCATCGCGAGCTCACGGGTCGGGGTGAGGATGACGCCGCGGGGCTTCTTCTTGTCGGTGTGGCCACCGGACAGGGTGGCGAGCAGCGGCAGACCGAAGGAGAGGGTCTTGCCGGAGCCGGTGCGGCCGCGGCCGAGGATGTCCTTGCCGGCCAGGGCGTCCGGGATGGTCGCGGCCTGGATCGGGAAGGGGGTGGTGACGCCGTTCTGGGCGAGCTTGCGCACGACGCCCTCGGGCAGACCGAGGTCGCCGAAGGTGATGGTGGGCTCGTCGGACTCCGCGGACTCCTCGGACTCGTCGTCGAAGGAGTCGGCGTCGAGGGAGTCGGTGTCGGCGTCGAGGACCTCGTCGACGATGATGTCGGCCTCGAGCTCGGCGATCTCGGTGGCCTCTACGGCCTCGACGATCTCGTCGTTCTCGGGCATGACGGCGTGGTCAGAACTGAAAATGGACATGCGAAATGCGAAACCTTCCGGAGTCTCGGCACGCGCCCGTCAACTCCGTGATTTCGCAAACGACCGCCTCAATGCGGTCAGCCACGGCTAGGGAGAGTACGCGCCACGCGGCGCTCTTCTGTGTCGGCGCCGGGCAATGGGATCAAGCGATCTACCACCATACGGACTCTCCCTCACCTATGGCAAATCGGACTACGTCACACCGGTCCGACCTGCGGTGACGCCGCCGGCTCCGACGGCGCCCCCGGCCCGTCCGCCGCCCGCATCGCGCCCAGCTGGGTGTCGGCGCCGGACGGCGGCGGATCGGTGGGGTTCGAGGTCGGTTCCGGGGTCGGCTCGGGCGTCGGGACCGTCGGCTCGGGCGTGGGCTCCGGGCTCGGCGCGGTCGGTTCCGGCGTCGGGGTGGCCCCGCCGCCCCCCGGACCGCCGCTCCCGTTGCCGTTGCCGTTCCCGTTGCCGTTGTCCCCGTTCCCGCCGCCGTTCGCCCCGCCCGGGCCCTGGTGGCCGCCCGTCGGCTGCGGTTTCGGCGAGCCGTCGGGGCCGCCCGGGCCCTCGACCGGCAGCACCGCGCCCGCGGAGGGCTTCGCCGTGCCTGAGGGCGAGCCGCTCGGCACCGGTGACTCCGAACCCGCTCCGGCCGCCTCGGGTCCGTCCCGGCCGGGCCGGCCGTTCCAGGAGCCGCCGCCCCCGGCCGAGCCGTCGGCACCGCCGCCGGACTCGGACGCCACGCCCTGCTTCCCCCCGGACGCGCCGGGCGCCGGCTTCGCCCCTTCGTCGCTGACACTCATACAGCCGCTCAGACCGGCGCAGGCCGCGACGGCCAGCGCGGTGGCGACCCATCTCACCGGGGTGGGCAAATGGCGCACGGGGGCACCTCCAGGACACAACAGGCAGGAACGGAACGCGTCACCCTGCCCAACTCCCTTTGCGCCACAAGGGACACGCCCGGATGCCGCCCGGAGGGCTCAGCCGTAGCCCAGCGCGTGCAGCCGCTCGTCGTCGATGCCGAAGTGGTGGGCGATCTCGTGCACCACGGTGATCTCGGTCTCCGCGACCACGTCCTCGCGGGACTCGCACATCCGCAGCGTCGGCCCCCGGTAGATCGTGATCCGGTCCGGCAGCACTCCGGCGTACCACTCGCCCCGCTCGGTCAGCGGCGTCCCCTCGTACAGCCCGAGCAGCTCCGGATCGTCCGGGGCGGGCTCGTCCTCCACGAACACGGCGACGTTGTCCATCAGCCGCGTCAGCTCCGGCGGGATCCGGTCCAGGGCCTCGGCGACAAGCTCCTCGAACTCCTCGCGCGTCATCTCCAGCACGGGCCCATTCTCCCCCGGGAGGAAACCGTTTTGGCGATACCGGCCGGCATCCCATATGCTTCAGACGTCCCCGACGCGCTGAGAAGCGCGCAGGTGGGCCCTTAGCCCTCATCGTCTAGTGGCCCAGGACGCCGCCCTTTCAAGGCGGTAGCACGGGTTCGAATCCCGTTGGGGGTACGCATTACCGTGTGCGAGACTAGTGCTCGCACATAGCCAGGACCTGTGGAGCAGTTGGTTAGCTCGCCACCCTGTCAAGGTGGAGGTCGCGGGTTCAAGTCCCGTCAGGTTCGCTGAGGCTGGAAACAGTCTCGTGGCTGGGTAGCTCAGTTGGTACGAGCGATCGCCTGAAAAGCGATAGGTCGCCGGTTCGACCCCGGCCCCAGCCACAAGGAGAAGGCCCCGTTCGAAAGAACGGGGCCTTCTGCGTTTCCCGGAAGTCCCCGGAAGGCTCCCGGAAGGTCTCCCCGAGGGGTTCCCGGAAGTTCTCCCGGAAACGGGGAAGCGGCCGTACGGGGAAGGGGCCCGCGCCCCTTCCCCGGCCCGTCACGCCTCCTCGCGCTCCGGCGCCCGGCCCGCCCGGCGGCCCCGCACGGCGAACACGAGCGCCACGACGGCCGGTACGGCGACGAGCAGCGCCCAGTCCGGCACCGCGCGGCCGAGGGCGGCGACGCGTTCCTCCACCGCGAACGACTGGTCCACCGACAGCGGGCCCGGCAGCGCCGTCGTCCCGTCGAAGACCAGGAAGAGCGCGCCGAGGGCCACGAAGAACAGGCCCGAGAGCAGCGAGGCGGAGTGGACCTCCAGGCGGCCGAGCCGGACCGGCCGGCCGCGCAGCCAGCGCCGCCGGCCCAGGTCGTACCGCTCCCAGAGCAGCGCCAGGACGAACAGCGGGACCGCCATGCCCAGGGCGTACACGGCGAGGAGCAGTCCGCCGTACGCCGGGCTGCCGCTCAGCGCGGCCACCGTCAGGACGCTGCCGAGGATCGGGCCCGCGCAGAAGCCCGCGAGGCCGTAGACCAGGCCGAGGGCGTAGACGGAGAGCGCCGACGTGGGGCGGATCCGGCCGCTCGCCTCGGCGACCCGGCGGGAGGCGAAGCCGAGCCCGAGGAGCTGGAGGACGCCGAGCCCGATGATCAGCCAGCCGCCGGCGGTGACGAGGAGGTCCCGGTGGCCGTAGAAGAACCGGCCCGCGAGGGAGCCGGCCGCGCCGAGCGGGACGAGGGTGGTGGCCAGGCCCGCGTAGAGGACGCCGGTCCTCGCCACCAGCTTCGCGCGCGTGTCGATCGAGTACGCGAAGAAGGCGGGCAGGAGCAGGGCGCTGCACGGGCTGAGGAGGGCGAGCAGACCGCCGAGGAACGCGGCGAAGTAGCCGATGCCGGAGGTCACCGCCCGGCCTTCGCCGTCTTCGCCGCCGCCTCGATGGCCTCCGTGAAGGCCTCCAGGGGCTGGGCGCCGGCGATCGGCCGGCCGTTGACCAGGAAGGACGGGGTGGAGGTGGCGCCGAGCGCGTACCCCTGCTTCTGGTCCTCCAGGACGGCCCGGCGGGCCGCCTCCCCCTCGCTGTCCCTCGCGAACCGGGCCGCGTCCGGGACGCCCGCCTCCTCGGCCAGGGCGGCGAGCCGCTCCTTGCCGAAGCCCTTCTCCTTGGCCCCCTCGGCGTAGGCGGCCTTGTGGAACTCCCAGAACCTGCCCTGCTGCCCGGCCGCCCAGGAGGCGCGGGCGACGGCCGACGACTCCTCGCCGAAGATCGGGAAGTTCCGCCACTCGATGCGCAGGGTGCCGTCCGCGACGTACTTCCGCACCAGGACGGGCTCGGTGTCCCGGGCGAACTTGCCGCAGTAGCCGCACTGGAAGTCGGCGTACTCGATGAGCACGACGGGCGCGTCGGCCCGGCCCAGGGCGAGCTTGTCGGAGGCGTCCCGGCGGGCGTAGGCCTCCAGGTCGGGGTAGACGCCGGCGGACGGGTCGGCGGAGACCTCCGCGACGGAGGAGGAGCCGGCGGCGCCGGGCGACGACGGCCGGGTCGCGGTGTACGAGACGACGCCGAGGAGCACGGCGGCGGCCGCCACCCCGGACACGATCAGGACCTGCTTGGACGTGGACGTGGGCTTGGACGTGGGGTTGGACATGCGAGAACGATAGATACGGCCCCGCTCGGAAATCGGTTCGCCGCTTCTCGGCCACAGGTGCGATCCTGGATCCCGTATGTCTACTTCCTTCGCCGCCCTCCAGTCCGTCCTGGCCGGGGTCTCGCTGCGGGACTCCCACCGGCTCGGCCGCCGTCTCGAAGGCGCCCGCCGCATCCGCAAGCCCGAGGCCCGCGCGGCCGTCCTGGACGAGATCGCCGCCGAGGCGGCCAAGGCCAAGGAGCGCGTCGACGGGCGCGCCTCCCGCGTGCCCGCGGTCACGTACCCCGAGCAGCTGCCCGTCTCGCAGAAGAAGGACGAGATCCTGGAGGCGATACGCGACCACCAGGTCGTGATCGTCGCCGGTGAGACGGGTTCCGGAAAGACCACCCAGATCCCGAAGATCTGCCTGGAGCTCGGCCGGGGCGTCCGGGGCATGATCGGCCACACCCAGCCCCGCCGGATCGCGGCCCGCACGGTCGCCGAGCGCGTGGCCGAGGAGCTGCGGACCCCGCTCGGCGAGGCCGTCGGCTGGAAGGTCCGGTTCACCGACCAGGTGAACCCCGACGCGACCTTCGTGAAGCTGATGACGGACGGCATCCTGCTCGCCGAGATCCAGACGGACCGCGAGCTGCGCGCCTACGACACGATCATCATCGACGAGGCCCACGAGCGGTCCCTCAACATCGACTTCCTGCTCGGCTATCTGGCCCAGCTGCTCCCGAAGCGCCCCGACCTCAAGGTCGTGATCACCTCCGCGACGATCGACCCGGAGCGGTTCTCCCGCCACTTCGGCGACGCCCCGATCGTCGAGGTCAGCGGCCGGACGTACCCGGTCGAGGTCCGCTACCGGCCGCTCCTCGAAGAGGACTCCGAGGAGTCGGACCGCGACCAGATCACCGCGATCTGCGACGCCGTCGACGAGCTCCAGTCCGAGGGCCCCGGCGACGTCCTGGTCTTCCTCTCCGGCGAGCGCGAGATCCGCGACACCGCCGACGCGCTCCTCAAGCGGCAGCTGCGGAACACCGAGGTCCTCCCGCTCTACGCACGCCTGTCGCACGCCGAGCAGCACCGCGTCTTCCAGGCCCACTCCGGCCGCCGGATCGTCCTCGCGACGAACGTCGCCGAGACCTCCCTGACCGTCCCCGGCATCAAGTACGTGATCGATCCGGGCACCGCCCGCATCTCCCGCTACTCGCACCGCACCAAGGTCCAGCGCCTCCCGATCGAGCCGGTCAGCCAGGCCAGCGCCAACCAGCGCAAGGGCCGCTGCGGCCGTACGTCGGACGGCATCTGCATCCGGCTGTACTCGGAGGACGACTTCCTGACCCGTCCAGAGTTCACGGACGCGGAGATCCTCCGGACGAACCTGGCGTCCGTCATCCTCCAGATGACCGCCGCCGGCCTCGGCGACATCGAGAAGTTCCCCTTCATCGACCCGCCGGACCACCGCAACATCCGGGACGGCGTGCAGCTCCTCCAGGAGCTCGGCGCGATCGACCCGGCGGAGAAGGACCCGAAGAAGCGGCTGACCCAGCAGGGCCGGAAGCTCTCCCAGCTGCCCGTGGACCCCCGGCTCGCCCGGATGGTCCTGGAGGCGGACAAGAACGGCTGCGTCCGCGAGGTCATGGTGATCGCGGCGGCCCTGTCCATCCAGGACCCGCGCGAGCGGCCGTCCGAGAAGCAGGCGCAGGCGGACCAGCAGCACGCCCGCTTCAAGGACGAGACGAGCGACTTCCTCGCCTTCCTCAACCTGTGGCGGTACGTGCGCGAGCAGCAGAAGGAGCGCGGTTCCAGCTCCTTCCGCCGGATGTGCAAGCAGGAGTACCTGAACTTCCTGCGCATCCGGGAGTGGCAGGACATCTACAGCCAGCTGCGCACGGTCGCCAAGCAGATGGGCATCCACCTCAACGAGGAGGACGCGCCCGAGCAGTCCGTCCACGTGTCCCTGCTCTCCGGCCTCCTCTCGCACGTCGGCCTGAAGGACGTGAAGGAGTCCAAGGACGGGGCGAAGGACGGCTCCCGCCGCGAGGGCGGCCGGGGCGAGTACCTGGGTGCCCGCAACGCCAAGTTCGCGATCTTCCCCGGCTCCGCGCTCTTCAAGAAGCCCCCGCGCTTCGTCATGTCCGCGGAGCTGGTGGAGACCTCGCGCCTGTGGGCCCGGGTCAACGCCCGGATCGAGCCCGAGTGGATCGAGCCGCTCGCGCAGCACCTGGTGAAGAAGACGTACAGCGAGCCGCACTGGGAGAAGGACCAGGCGGCCGTGATGGCCTTCGAGAAGGTGACGCTGTACGGCGTCCCGATCGTCGCCGACCGCAAGGTGAACTACGGCCGGATCGACCCGGAGGTCTCCCGCGACCTGTTCATCAGGAACGCGCTGGTCGAGGGCGACTGGCGCACCCACCACAAGTTCTTCGCGGACAACCGCAAGCTGCTCACCGAGGTCGAGGAGCTGGAACACCGTGCCCGGCGCCGGGACATCCTCGTCGACGACGAGACGCTCTTCGACTTCTACGACAAGCGCGTCCCCGAACACGTCGTGTCCGGCGCCCACTTCGACTCCTGGTGGAAGCACAAGCGCCACGACGAGCCGGAGTTCCTCGACTTCGAGCGCGAGATGCTCATCAACGAGAAGGCGGGGGCCGTCACCAAGGACGACTACCCGGACTCGTGGCGGCAGGGCGCGCTGAAGTTCCGGGTGACGTACCAGTTCGAGCCCGGCGCGGACGCGGACGGCGTCACCGTCCACGTGCCGCTCCAGGTGCTCAACCAGGTGACGGACGACGGCTTCGAGTGGCAGATCCCGGGCCTGCGCGCGGAGGTCGTCACGGAGCTGATCCGCTCCCTGCCGAAGCCGATCCGCCGCCACTACGTGCCCGCGCCGAACTTCGCCGGCCGCTTCCTGGACGCGGTCGTCCCCGTCCAGGAGCCGCTGACGGGCGCGCTCGCCCGCGAGCTCCAGCGGATGGTCGGCGTCCCGGTCACGGCCGAGGACTTCGACTGGGCGAAGGTCCCCGAGCACCTCAAGGTCACCTTCCGGATCGTCGACGAGCGGCGCCGCAAGCTCGCCGAGGACAAGGACCTGGAGACCCTGCGGCTGCAGCTGCGCCCGAAGGCCCGCAAGGCCCTCTCCCAGGCCGCCGCGGCGGCCACGGGCGGCCCGGACGGCTCCGGGCCCTCCCTGGAGCGCACGGGGCTCACGGACTGGACGATCGGCAGCCTCACGAAGGTCTTCGAGGCCCGCCGGGCCGGCCAGCCGGTCAAGGCGTACCCGGCGCTCGTGGACGAGGGGGCGACCGTCGCCGTCCGGCTCTTCGACACGGAGGCCGAGCAGGCCCAGGCGATGTGGCGGGGCACCCGGAAGCTGATCATGCTGAACATTCCGGTGAACCCGGCGAAGTTCGCCTCGGACAAGCTCACCAACCAGCAGAAGCTGGCCCTGTCCGCGAACCCGCACGGCTCGATCCAGGCCCTCTTCGACGACTGCGCCACCGCCGCCGCCGACAAGCTGATCGCGGACCACGGCGGCCCGGCCTGGGACGAGGAGTCCTTCCGGAAGCTGTACGACAAGGTCCGCGCGGACCTCGTGGACACGACGGTGCGGACGGTGGGCCAGGTCCAGCAGATCCTGGCGGCCTGGCAGGCGTGCGAGCGCCGGCTGAAGTCCACGAACAGCCTGGCCCTGATCGACAACCTGACCGACGTGCGGGCGCAGCTGGCGTGGCTGATGCCGGCCGGCTTCGTCACCCGTACGGGGCTCAAGCGGCTGCCCGACCTGATGCGCTACCTGGTGGCGGTGGACCGGCGGCTCCAGCAGATGCCGACCGGGGTCCAGCGGGACACCACCCGGATGGAGAAGGTCCGGGAGATGCAGGACGAGTACGCCTGGCTGCTCGAACAGCTCCCGAAGGGCCGTCCGGTGCCGACCGAGGTCACGGACATCCGCTGGATGATCGAGGAGCTGCGGGTGAGCTACTTCGCGCACGCGCTGGGCACGGCGTACCCGATCTCGGACAAGCGGATCGTGAAGGCGATCGACGCGGCGGCGCCCTGACCGGGGGCGCCCCGGGGCCCGGCCGCCGCCGCCTTCGGCGCCGAGTTCGACCAGACCGCTGACCTGCTGTACAGTCTTCCTCGCAGCCACTTCGCAGCGGTTGCGAACAAGGTCCTGTGGAGCAGTTGGTTAGCTCGCCACCCTGTCAAGGTGGAGGTCGCGGGTTCAAGTCCCGTCAGGATCGCTTTCACGAAGGCCCGCATCACACGATGCGGGCCTTCGTCGTGTTCCCGTGGCGCCCGTGACACCCTCGCCGCCCTGCCGTGCCCGCCCCCGGGACGGCGGGGCTGTGCGCCCGCCTGGCGGCTTCGTCGCGCCGGGCCGCCCTTCCGGGTCGCCGGCCTCCTCCCGCGGCCGCCACGGGGCCCTGCGGGCGTCCGGGCCGGGGCGGTCGGCGACGCGGGACGAAAGTCCCACCGACCCATGACCAACGGCGGGTTGGGGGCGATCCCCGGGGTGGCAGGCTGTTCCTTGGCAAGGCTTCGCGAGTGTGACGGGTGTCACTGAAAGAGTTTCAGAAACCCCTTCACTTACACCCCTCCTACACCGGCCCGATTTAATATGTGCAATTGCACCACCCATCGAGGAGTGGCGCCGGACACAAAAAAGATCGCGCCGGACCCGGCGGAGTCCAGCGCGATCGTTGACGGAGACCTGTTGGGGCAGGAGCCCGTCGGCAGTGCTAGGGGTGGGCGACCGGATTGGGGGACCCGGACGTGCCCGGTGTTACGGGGTGTTGCAGGGTGCTGAGCGAGCCTCAGGCTTCGCTGCGCTGCTGCGGAATACCCGCGAGCAGTGCGCGAACCTCGGCCTCGCGGTAACGGCGGTGCCCACCCAGGGTGCGGATGGACGTGAGCTTGCCCGCCTTCGCCCAACGGGTCACCGTCTTCGGGTCGACACGGAACATCGTGGCAACCTCGGCAGGGGTCAGCAGCGGCTCGGCATCAGGGGTGCGAGCGGTCATGAGCGGCCTCCTCGGGAGAACCGAACCTTCTCGGTTCTTTCCTCTAAATTCTGCACCTTGACCCGCCTTGCCCGAAATGGCAGAAGCGGGCCGAGTCGGTTATAGGACGAACGGCTTGTCCTCGGCACTACAACTACACCATCCGTCCAGCCACGTCGGCCAAACCGATGGAATTGCCCTCGCAGGTGTTCATCAGCGGCGGAAGTCGATGGACCATGCCATAACGGACAGTCACACCACTGTGACGATCAGTCACAGGGTGATCAGGAGTCCTCAGACCCCCCATAGAGTGCAATGCTGAGCGTTCCGCCCATACTTGGGCGGAAGGAACCCTCCCCGGACTCCTTGTCCTATTTTGGCACGAGGGTGGGTGATGGACGCAAGGGTGCGGTAAGTGCTGTCCGTCACGCTTGAGCCAAAGGCCCGGATCGGGACCAACGTCCCCACCCCATGAGTGCCGAAAGGCCCGGGGCGCCGAAGAGAAAGACACCGGAGCCCCGGAATCCGGAAGTGTTGAAGATCATTTACACCGGCCGGACATGTCTTGTCGATACCGACCTGACGAAGATGCCCGACTGATGTCAGTTCGCGAACCGCAGGTCCCTGACCGCCCGCCACCGCTCCGCGAGCCGCCCGTACGCCTCGCTCGCCGCCTCGCCGTCCCCGGCCCGCAGCGCCGCCAACCCCTCCGCGAGCTGCGCCGCCGACCGGTCCTCCGCCAGCCACTCCGACGTGACCACGTGCACCAGGCCGCCGAAGTCCAGCTCCACGAGCGCCCGCGGATGGAACTCCTCCAGCCAGCGCCCCACGTCGATCAGACCCTCCGTCATGGGACCGTCGTCCACGGAGTCCCGCAGGGCCCGCAGCGCCCGCGCCAGCCGCCGCCGCGCCTGCGCCATCGTCGTCCGGTAGCGCAGCACCGGCGCCCAGCCCTCCTCCGCGCTTCCCGGCACCCCCGGCTCGTACGACCGGTCCTCGTCCCCGAAGAGCGCGAACCAGCGCAGCGGCACGTGCCACACGCCCGTACGGATCCACGGCCGCGCGTCCGGGTTCCGGCCCAGCCACCGCTCGAAGTCGCCGGCCACCTGACCCCGCACCACGGGCGGCAGCATCGCGTCGAGCACCGCCGCCGGATACCCCTCCGCCACCAGCTCCCGGATCGCCAGCCACCCCCGCAGCCGGGTCCGCCACGGGCAGATCACCACCACCCCGTCCAGGTGCGCGACGAACGCCTCGCCGCTCTCGTGGACCGGCACCGGCACCGGCGGCATCGGCAGCAGGTCCGCGAGCGACCGCCGCAGCTCCTCCTGCGCCCCCGGGGTCCGCTGCCGGCGGGCGTACCGCGCCCAGTGGCTCCGCTCCGGCTCGGGAAACGCGGCCAGCGGCTCGTACACCCGCAGGTAGGAGGCGTAGGGAACGGGGACCGTGGAGGTGACCGACATGTCGCAAATCCTTCCACGGAGGTACTCCGGGAGGGGGTGATCCTCGGCACTGCGGCCGATCTACGCCCAGGTAGGACTTACTCTCTTGCCGAACTGGTCCTCCCCCACCCACAGGGAGGGCCGAAACCGCCGCTTCGTACTTGGGAGTCACCACCGTGACCGATGTGACCGGCGTTCCTGTCGACGTACTGAACACTCTGTTCCACTCGGAGCAGGGTGGCCACGAGCAAGTCGTCCTCTGTCAGGACCGCGCATCCGGCCTCAAGGCCGTCATCGCCCTCCACTCCACCGCCCTGGGCCCCGCCCTCGGCGGCACCCGCTTCTACCCGTACGCCACCGAGGCCGAGGCGATCGCCGACGCGCTCAACCTCTCCCGCGGCATGTCGTACAAGAACGCCATGGCCGGTCTCGACCACGGCGGCGGCAAGGCCGTCATCATCGGCGACCCGGAGAAGATCAAGACCGAGGAGCTGCTGCTCGCCTACGGGCGCATGGTGGCCTCCCTCGCCGGCCGGTACGTCACGGCCTGCGACGTCGGCACCTACGTCGCCGACATGGACGTCGTCGCCCGCGAGAACAAGTGGACCACCGGCCGCTCCCCCGAGAACGGCGGCGCCGGCGACTCCTCCGTCCTCACCGCCTTCGGCGTCTTCCAGGGCATGCGCGCCTCCGCGCAGACCCTGTGGGGCGACCCGACCCTGCGCGGCCGCAAGGTCGGCGTCGCGGGCGTCGGCAAGGTCGGCCACTACCTCGTCGAGCACCTCCTCGAGGACGGCGCCGAGGTCGTCATCACCGACGTCCGCGAGGAGTCGGTGCGCCGGATCACCGACAAGCACCCGCAGGTCACCGTGGTCGCCGACACCGACGAGCTGATCCGCGTCGAGGGCCTCGACATCTACGCGCCCTGCGCGCTGGGCGGCGCCCTGAACGGCGAGACCGTGCCGTTCCTCACCGCGAGCATCGTCTGCGGCGCGGCCAACAACCAGCTCGCCCACCCCGGCATCGAGAAGGACCTCGTGGAGCGCGGGATCCTCTACGCGCCCGACTACGTGGTCAACGCCGGCGGCGTGATCCAGGTGGCCGACGAGCTCCACGGCTTCGACTTCGACCGCTGCAAGGCGAAGGCGACGAAGATCTTCGACACCACCCTGGAGATCTTCGCACGTGCGAAGGCGGACGGCATTCCGCCGGCCGCGGCGGCCGACCGGATCGCCGAGCAGCGCATGGCGGAGGCCCGGCGCGGCTGAGCCGTGACGGTGCCGCGCACGGCGCCGCGCCCGGGGCCGGCCCGTCACCGGGGAGACTTCACTCACTCCCCTCGGCGGGTCGGCCCTCCAGAAGAGGTTAAAATCGCGATTGACCAGCGAGGAGAGGGCACCTCGAAGGTTCTGTACCGGGGTATGTGATGCGCGCGGCGTACCGTAGACCCGCGGAAACAGGTACCGTTGAAGCCCTACGGACCGGTCTCTCTTTCGAGAGTCCGTTCCGAATCATGAACGCGTGTCAAGACTCTGGGGCCACCGAGCCCCGTCACCGAGGGGGTCGAGCCATGGGGCGCGGCCGGGCAAAGGCCAAGCAGACCAAGGTCGCCCGCCAGCTGAAGTACAGCAGCGGCGGGACGGACCTGACGCGTCTGGCCAATGAGCTGGGCGCATCGACTTCGAGCCAGCCGCCGAATGGCGAGCCGTTCGAGGACGACGACGAGGAAGACGACCCGTACGCCCAGTACGCGGATCTCTACAACACGGACGACGAGGACGAGGACGACGAGTCCGGTCCTGCTGCGTCGCCGCGTCGCGCTTGACCTTCTGAATCACCGAAACCCGGTCCGGGGAGCCACCCGGCCGGGTTTCCGTGCTGTCCGCGTCAGGGCCGTCCGCGTCGGGGCCGCCCGCGTCGGGCACGCGGAGGAGCCCGTACGGAACGCGAACGGGGCGCCCCGCCTGGAGCGCCCCGTCGCGTGCTGTCCCGCGGTTCCTACTTCGCGTAGTCCCCGACCAGCTCGGCACCCGTGGTGTGCGCCCCGCGCTCGGTGATCTCGCCGGCGACCCAGGACTCGACGCCGCGGTCCGCGAGCGTCGTCAGCGCCGCGTCCACCGACTCGGCCGGCACGACGGCCATCATGCCGACGCCCATGTTCAGGGTCTTCTCCAGCTCCAGGCGCTCCACCTGACCGGCCTTGCCGACCAGGTCGAAGATCGCGCCCGGGGTCCAGGTCGAACGGTCCACCGTGGCGTGCAGGCCGTCCGGGATGACCCGGGCCAGGTTGGCGGCCAGGCCGCCGCCCGTGATGTGGCTGTACGCGTGGACGTCCGTGGTCCGGGTGAGGGCCAGGCAGTCCAGCGAGTAGATCTTCGTGGGCTCCAGGAGCTCCTCGCCGAGCGTCCGGCCGAGCTCCTCGACCTGCTGGTCGAGGGTCATGCCCGCGCGGTCGAAGACCACGTGCCGGACGAGCGAGTACCCGTTGGAGTGAAGACCCGACGAGGCCATGGCGATGACCGCGTCGCCCGAACGGATCCGGTCCGCGCCGAGCAGCCGGTCGTACTCCACGACACCCGTGCCGGCGCCGGCCACGTCGAAGTCGTCCGGGCCGAGGAGGCCCGGGTGCTCCGCCGTCTCGCCGCCGACCAGGGCGCAGCCCGCCAGGACGCAGCCCTCGGCGATGCCCTTGACGATGGCGGCGACCCGCTCCGGGTGGACCTTGCCCACGCAGATGTAGTCGGTCATGAAGAGCGGCTCGGCGCCGCAGACGACGATGTCGTCCATGACCATCGCGACCAGGTCGTGGCCGATCGTGTCGTACACGCCCATCTGGCGGGCGATGTCGACCTTCGTGCCGACGCCGTCGGTCGCCGAGGCGAGCAGCGGACGCTCGTAGCGCTTGAGGGCGGAGGCGTCGAAGAGGCCGGCGAAACCGCCGAGGCCGCCGAGGACCTCGGGGCGCTGCGTCTTCTTCACCCACTCCTTCATGAGCTCGACGGCGCGGTCGCCCGCTTCGATGTCGACGCCCGCGGAGGCGTAGCTGGCACCGGTGGTCTGAGACATGGGTTCAGAGCTTTCGTGTCGTCGTGCTGCTCGTACCGCCCGCGCCGCCGAGGCGACGCGGGCGGCGGGGGTCTTACGGGCGCCGGAGCGCGTCGGAGGCCGCGGTCGCGGCCGGGCCGGCCGCCAGCTCGGTCTCCAGGAGCTGCTTGCCGAGCAGCTCGGGGTCCGGAAGCTCCATCGGGTACTCGCCGTCGAAGCAGGCACGGCAGAGGTTGGGCTTCTGGATGGTGGTCGCCTCGATCATCCCGTCGATGGAGATGTACGAGAGCGAGTCCGCGCCCAGCGACTTGCCGATCTCCTCGATCGACATGCCGTTGGCGATCAGCTCCGCGCGGGTCGCGAAGTCGATGCCGAAGAAGCAGGGCCACTTCACCGGCGGCGAGGAGATCCGGATGTGGATCTCGGCCGCGCCGGCCTCGCGGAGCATCTTGACCAGGGCGCGCTGGGTGTTGCCGCGGACGATCGAGTCGTCGACGACCACCAGGCGCTTGCCCTTGATGACGTCCTTGAGGGGGTTCAGCTTCAGCCGGATGCCGAGCTGGCGGATGGTCTGCGAGGGCTGGATGAAGGTGCGCCCGACGTAGGCGTTCTTCACCAGGCCGGCGCCGAAGGGGATGCCCGAGGCCTCGGCGTAGCCGATCGCGGCCGGGGTACCGGACTCCGGCGTCGCTATCACCAGGTCGGCCTCGACCGGCGCCTCCTTGGCGAGGCGGCGGCCCATCTCCACGCGGGAGAGGTAGACGTTCCGGCCGGCGATGTCCGTGTCCGGGCGGGCCAGGTACACGTACTCGAAGACACAGCCCTTGGGCTTCGCTTCCGCGAATCGCGAGGTGCGGATGCCGTTCTCGTCGATCGCGATCATCTCGCCCGGCTCGACCTCGCGGACGTAGGTCGCGCCGCAGATGTCGAGGGCGGCGGACTCGGACGCGACCACCCAGCCGCGCTCCAGTCGACCGAGGACCAGCGGGCGGATGCCCTGCGGGTCACGGGCGGCGTAGAGCGTGTGCTCGTCCATGAAGACGAGGGAGAAGGCACCCCGGACATCGGGGAGGATCTTCGCGGCGGCCTGCTCGATGGTGAGCGGTTCGCCGTTCTCGTCGACCTGGGCGGCGAGGAGCGCCGTGAGGAGGTCGGTGTCGTTGGTGGCCGCCACACGGGTGGAGCGGCCTTCCTTCTTGGGCAGGTCCGCGACCATCTCGGCGAGCTGCGCCGTGTTCACCAGGTTGCCGTTGTGGCCGAGCGCGATCGAGCCGTGGGCGGTTGCCCTGAACGTCGGCTGCGCGTTCTCCCACACGGACGCCCCGGTGGTCGAGTAGCGGGCGTGACCGACCGCGATATGACCTTGGAGGGAACCGAGAGAGGTCTCGTCGAAGACCTGGGACACGAGGCCCATGTCCTTGAAGACGAGGATCTGGGAGCCGTTGCTGACCGCGATACCCGCGGATTCCTGGCCCCGATGCTGGAGGGCGTAGAGCCCGAAGTACGTGAGCTTTGCGACCTCTTCACCCGGAGCCCAGACACCGAAGACGCCACAAGCGTCCTGGGGGCCTTTCTCACCGGGGAGCAGGTCGTGATTGAGTCGACCGTCACCACGTGGCACGTTTCCGAGTGTAGACGGGCTCGACCACTGGTCCGAATTGAGGAAAACCGGCCTCCCCTCCGCTCGTGCGATCACACCAAATGATCGTTTCGGACTTGGAGGGGCCTACGAGTCAGGCGCGCGAAGGGATTCCGGCCCCCGGGCGCCGGAGAGCGGACGCTCGTACCAGGCCGGGAGCCCTCTCGCGATGTGACGGAGTTCGCAGTCGGCGCCTGCTCAGGGGGCGCTCGCCGTCGCCGTGAGGCCCTCCCCGGACGCGTCCGTGAGGGTCAGCGTTCGGTGGTTCAGCCGATACGCGAGCGGGCCGTCGAGGAGCTCGTACAGCCGCGTCTCCAGGGCCATCTGCGGGCTCGTGCACATCATCCGGGTGGTCGCCGCCGGACCCTCGACCGTGAGCGTCCGACTCCCCTCGTCCACGCGCGCGGTCGCGGAGAAGCCGTTGCACCCCAGGTTCCCGGTGGCCCGCCCGTCCTCGCCCAGGACGATCCGCGCCTTGCCCTCGCTCCCCGCCGGCAGCGAGGACACGGTGTCCCCGGAGACCAGCCCGTCGACCTTCCAGGTGGTGCCGCGCAGCGGGACGGCCCGCTCGGCGGTCAGCTCCAGACCGTTCCGGCCGTCCACCGACGCCAGCCGCAGGGCGTCGCCCTTCAGCGTCCCCTTGAGCGAGCCGGAGAAGGCCTTCAGCAAGTCCGCCTCGAAGCGCCGGGCGTCGGCCGGACAGCCGATCTCGGTCACCTCGCCCGGGGCGACCGTCAGCGTGTCGCCCTTCACCGTGACGGCGGCGCCGAACGTGTTGCAGCCGCTGTTCCCCCGGGCCCGGCCCTCCTCGAAGTCGACGCGCGCGCCGTCGGGAGCGGCCGACCTGCGCCCGTCGACCGTCACGGCCTCCACCGACCAGTGCGTCCCCACCACCGGCAGATCCGGCTGGACCGCGCCCGCACCCGAACCGGCACCCCCACCCCCCTCCGTACCGCACGCGGTGAGCAGCAGGAGCGGGACCAGGACGGCGACTGCGCGTGGCTTCGGCATGCCGATGGGACGGAACGGCCGGCCGTACGGTTCCGGCACCCGGTGCGCGGCTGGGCCTTTCCTTCGGATCTCGCAAGCCCGGCAAGATCCGAAGGAGACGGCCTAGCCCATGAGGGGCAGCAGATCCTTCAGATCGGCCCGCTCGCCGCTCGCGCTGACGTGCGCCTCGTCCAGCTCCACCGCCCACTCCGACCGGCCGGTCGCGAGCCTGATCCACGTCAGCGGGTCCGTCTCGACCACGTTCGGCGGGGTGCCCCGGGTGTGCCGGGGGCCCTCCACGCACTGCACCACCGCGTACGGCGGGACGCGGACCTCCACCGCCCCGCCCGGCGCCCGCACCGCGAGCGTGTCCGCGAGGAGCCTCGTACAGGCGGCGAGGGCCTGGCGGTCGTACGGGATGCCGGCGCCGGTCGCCGCGTTCAGGTCGTCGGTGTGGACGACGAGCTCGACGGTCCGGGTCACCAGGAAGTCCCCGAGCGTCATCGCGCCGAAGCTCACCGGCAGCAGCCGCTCGTCCCCCGCCCCGGCGACCGCCCGCTCGTACTCCTCCGCCACCCGCGCGCACAGCCCCACCGGATCCGCCGCGTCGATCCCCCGGGTGTGCTCGTCGATCCGCTCGGCCCCCGTCGCCGTCACCGACGGCCAGTCGAGCAGGGCCAGTTCCCGCACCGCCGGCTCGGGCGCGGCGAGCAGCAGCGGGACGGACTCCACCATCCACGCGAGGTGCGCCACCAGATCCCGTACCGTCCACTCCCCCAACCGCGTCGGCCCGTCGAGCTGCTCGGGCGTGAGCGCGGCCACCGCCTTCCGCACGTTCCCGAACTGGGCGCTCACGGCGGCCCGGATCCTGGCGGAGTCGTAATTGCGGGTGCGCTTCTTGGCAGGTGGCATGGGCAGAGGCTAGCCCCGAGACTGGAAGGACGGAGCCAATCGCAGCGAAAGCAGGCGACGGGACCATGACCCATCACGAGCACCCCGATGCCGCCCTGGTGCGGCAGGGCTACGACGCGTTCAAGACAGGCGACATGGAGACCCTGGGCTCCATGATGACCAGCGACTGCACCCACCACGCCCCGGGCAGCACCCGGTTCGGCGGGCACTTCAAGGGCCGGGACAACATCCTCGCGATGTACGCGGAGCTCGCCGAGTACACCGGCGGCACGATGCGCGTCGAACTCGGCAGGATCTGTGTCGACGGACGCGGCCACGCCATCGCGAACCACACGTGGTTCGCCGAGCACGGCGACCGCGGCATCGAGATGCCCGGCGCCCTCTTCTTCACCATCATCGGCGGCAAGGTCTCCGACATCGACGAATGCGTCGAGGACATCGCCGAGCTCGACGCCTTCTACTCCCTCGGCGGCCCGGCGGCCACCGGCACCTGAGCACACGGGAAAGCCCCCGCCCGAAGGCGGGGGCTCACACCGTACGCGTACCGGCGATCAGGCCAGCAGGCCCGGGATCGTCGCCTCGTGCGCCTCGCGCAGCTCCGCGAGGGAGAGCGCGAACTCGCCCTGCACGTCCACCGCGTCGCCGTCGACGACACCGATCCGGGTCGCCGGCAGACCCCGCGCACCGCACATGTCGGTGAAGCGGAGCTCCTCGCTGCGCGGGACGGCGACGACCGCACGGCCCGCCGACTCGCTGAAGAGGAACGTGAAGGCGTCCAGGCCCTCCGGGACGACCAGGCGCGCGCCGTTCCCGCCGCGCAGGCAGGACTCGACGACCGCCTGGACCAGACCGCCGTCGGACAGGTCGTGCGCCGCGTCGATCATGCCGTCGCGGGACGCCGAGATCAGGATCTCGCCGAGCAGCTTCTCCCGGTCGAGGTCCACGGCCGGCGGCAGACCGCCGAGGTGCTGGTGGATCACCTCGGACCAGGCCGACCCGCCGAACTCCTCACGCGTGTCGCCGAGCAGGTAGAGGAGCTGGCCCTCTTCCGCGAAGGCGATCGGCGTACGGCGGTTCACGTCGTCGATCACACCGAGCACGGCCACGACCGGCGTCGGGTGGATCGCCGTCTCGCCCGTCTGGTTGTACAGCGACACGTTGCCGCCGGTGACCGGCGTGCCCAGCTGCAGGCAGCCGTCCGCGAGACCACGGGTGGCCTCCGCGAACTGCCACATCACGGCCGGGTCCTCGGGCGAACCGAAGTTCAGGCAGTCCGAGATGGCCAGCGGCTTCGCACCGGACGCGGCGACGTTGCGGTACGCCTCCGCCAGCGCGAGCTGCGCGCCCGTGTACGGGTCGAGCTTCGCGTACCGGCCGTTGCCGTCGGTCGCCATGGCCACGCCGAGGTTGGTCTCCTCGTCGATGCGGACCATGCCCGCGTCCTCGGGCTGCGCCAGGACCGTGTTGCCCTGCACGAACCGGTCGTACTGGTCCGTGATCCAGGACTTCGAGGCCTGGTTCGGCGACGAGACGAGCTTGAGGACCTGGTCCTTCAGCTCGGCGCCGTCCTGCGGCCGGGGCAGCTTGCCGGCGTCGTCGGCCTGGAGCGCGTCCTGCCAGTCCGGGCGCGCGAACGGCCGGTGGTAGGTCGGGCCCTCGTGGGCGACGGAACGCGGCGGGACGTCGACGATCTGCTCGCCGTGCCAGAAGATCTCCAGCCGCTCGCCGTCCGTCACCTCACCGATGACGACCGCGATGACGTCCCACTTCTCGCAGATCTCCAGGAAGCGGTCGACGTGCTGCGGCTCGACGATCGCGCACATGCGCTCCTGCGACTCGCTCATGAGGATCTCCTCGGGCGAGAGCGTCGCGTCGCGCAGGTGGACCTTCTCCAGGTCGACGTGCATGCCGCCGGAGCCCGCGGAGGCCAGCTCGGACGTGGCGCAGGAGAGCCCGGCGCCGCCGAGGTCCTGGATGCCCGCGACGAGCTTCTCCTTGAAGATCTCCAGGGTGCACTCGATGAGGAGCTTCTCCTGGAACGGGTCGCCGACCTGGACGGCGGGGCGCTTGGTGGGCTTGGTGTCGTCGAAGGTCTCGGACGCGAGGACCGAGACGCCGCCGATGCCGTCGCCACCCGTGCGGGCGCCGTACAGGATGACCTTGTTGCCGGGGCCGGAGGCCTTGGCGAGGTGGATGTCCTCGTGCTTCATCACGCCGATGCAGCCGGCGTTGACGAGCGGGTTGCCCTGGTAGCAGGAGTCGAAGACGACCTCGCCACCGATGTTGGGCAGGCCGAGGCAGTTGCCGTAGCCGCCGATGCCGGCGACGACACCGGGCAGCACGCGCTTGGTGTCGGGGTGGTCGGCCGCGCCGAAGCGCAGCGGGTCGACGACCGCGACCGGACGGGCACCCATGGCGAGGATGTCGCGGACGATGCCGCCGACGCCGGTGGCCGCGCCCTGGTAGGGCTCGATGTACGAGGGGTGGTTGTGCGACTCGACCTTGAAGGTGACCGCGTACCCCTGGCCGACGTCGACGACGCCGGCGTTCTCGCCGATGCCGACGAGCATGGCGTCGTTCTCGGGGACCTTCTCGCCGAACTGCTTCAGGTGGACCTTGCTGCTCTTGTAGGAGCAGTGCTCGGACCACATGACGGAGTACATGGCGAGCTCGGCGCCGGTGGGACGGCGGCCGAGGATCTCGCGGATGCGCGCGTACTCGTCCTCCTTGAGGCCGAGCTCCTTCCAGGGCTGCTCGCTGTCCGGCGTCTCGCTCGCGTGCTTGACGGTGTCGAGGCTCATCAGGCGTTGACCAGCTTCTTGAGGATCGAGGTGAAGAAACCGAGGCCGTCCGTCTTGCCGGTGCCGATCAGCGGCTCGACGGCGTGCTCGGGGTGCGGCATGAGGCCGACCACGTTGCCCGCGGCGTTGGTGATGCCCGCGATGTCGCGCAGCGAGCCGTTGGGGTTGACGTCCAGGTAGCGGAAGGCGACCCGCCCCTCGGCCTCCAGCTCGTCGAGCGTGCGCTCGTCGGCGACGTACCGGCCGTCCATGTTCTTGAGCGGGACCTCGATCTCCTGGCCCTGGACGTAGTCCGAGGTCCAGGCGGTCTCCGCGTTCTCCACCCGCAGCTTCTGGTCGCGGCAGATGAAGTGGAGGTGGTTGTTGCGGAGCATCGCGCCCGGCAGCAGGTGGGCCTCGGTGAGGATCTGGAAGCCGTTGCAGATGCCGAGGACGGGCATGCCCGCCTTCGCCTGCTCGATGATCGTCTCCATCACCGGCGAGAAGCGGGAGATGGCTCCGGCCCGCAGATAGTCGCCGTAGGAGAAGCCACCGGCCAGGACCACGGCGTCGACCTGCTTGAGGTCCTTGTCGCGGTGCCACAGCGAGACGGGCTCGGCGCCCGCGAGGCGGGCGGCGCGCAGCGCGTCCTGGTCGTCGAGCGTTCCGGGGAACGTGACGACGCCGATGCGTGCGGTCACGACTCCACCTTCACGATGAAGTCTTCGATCACAGTGTTGGCAAGGAAGGTTTCGGCCATCTCGTGGATGCGGGCGAGGGCGGCGTCATCGACCGGCCCCTCCACCTCCAACTCGAAGCGCTTCCCCTGACGGACGTCGGCGATTCCGGCGAATCCCAGGCGGGGCAGTGCACGCTGCACCGCCTGCCCCTGAGGGTCGAGGATCTCCGGCTTGAGCATGACGTCGACTACGACGCGTGCCACTGGCACTCCCGGTGGTGTGTTGCGTGGGCGGTTCCCTCAGCGTACCTGCCTCCAAATTCTACGCGGGTAGAGATCTGAAGGATCCTACAAAAGCACGGTTCGGTGCGGCGTGGGTCACACGAACGCCCGCCACCCGCCGCCCCGACACTCCCCCGCAAAATTCCAGTGAAATATCGCGGACCGCAATGTGCCGGGACACGCTGAAACAATTGGCAGGGCTTCACAATGCGACACCTGCCGCTGTACAAAGGAATCCAGAAGAAAGCAGCATTGTCCCGGCACAGCCGTACGGTCGTCATCGCAGCACGTCAGAGGCGCCACAAGCGTCCTCTCGACCTCGGCGGCCGCAGGAAAGGACCGATATCCGTGGCTCAGCGTGTGGTGGTCACTCTCTCCGACGACATCGACGGCGGAGAAGCGGCTGAAACGGTCGCGTTCGGCCTCGACGGGAAGATGTACGAGATCGACCTGAATGCTGCCAATGCAAAGAAACTCCGCAAGGCTCTCGCGCCCTACCTCGCCGCAGGTCGCAAGCTGCCGGCCCGGATGGCGGCCGGCCGGAGTCCCTCGATCGAGACGTACACCCACACCGCCCTCGCCCCCGACCCGGCGGCGGTCCGCGCCTGGGCCCAGTCCAACAAGATGGACGTCCCCGCCCGCGGCCGGATCCCGAAGCGCGTCTACGAGGCCTTCCGCGCCGCGAGCTGAACCGGGAGCAGGAGCCGGGGCTGCGGGGCCCCGAGCGGGAGCCGGGGAACCGATTTGCATCGCACCCCCGTTGATCAGGTAGAGTCTGGATCACGCCGAGGGGCAAGGCCGAAAAGCCAAGTCTCCAGCAGCGTGCGGGTGTAGTTCAGTAGCAGAACATCCCCCTTCCAGGGGGAAGGCGCAGTGTGCAATTCCTGTCACCCGCTCTGCATCGCTTGACCGACCACGGTTGTGGATCAGGTAGAGTGGTGCTCGCACCGCCCGGTGAAAGCCGAGCGGCAGCAATGCGGACGTGGCTCAGTTGGTAGAGCATCACCTTGCCAAGGTGAGGGTCGCGAGTTCGAATCTCGTCGTCCGCTCAGGAAGTACGAAGGCCCCGGTTCTCAGGAACCGGGGCCTTCGTCGTACCCGGGAAATGTGAACGGGCCCACACGAGGATGTGTCACGAGCACCCCGGACGTTGGGTATATAGTTAGCAGCGCGCTACGGCGCATGCGGACGTGGCTCAGTTGGTAGAGCATCACCTTGCCAAGGTGAGGGTCGCGAGTTCGAATCTCGTCGTCCGCTCCATGAAGAAGCCCCCGGTCGAATCGACCGGGGGCTTTCTCGTCGTCCTACCAGGTGGTCCCGGTCAGCAGCTCGTACGCCTCGATGTACTTGGCGCGGGTCGCGTCCACGATCTCCTGCGGGAGCGGCGGCGGCGGCTGCTCGCTCTTGCGGTCCCAGCCCGAGGCCGGCGAGGTCAGCCAGTTCCGCACGAACTGCTTGTCGTACGAGGGCTGGGCACGGCCCGGCTGCCACTGGTCGGCCGGCCAGAAGCGGGACGAGTCCGGGGTGAGGACCTCGTCGGCGAGGACGAGCCGGTCGCCGTCCGGGGTGCTCTCGAAGCCGAACTCGAACTTCGTGTCGGCGAGGATGATGCCCCGCTCGCGGGCGATGTCACGGGCCCGCGCGTACACGTCGAGGGTCTGCCGGCGCAGCAGCGCGGCGGTCTCGGAGCCGACCTGGCGGGCGACCTCCTCGTACGACACGTTCTCGTCGTGGTCCCCGACCGCGGCCTTCGTCGCCGGGGTGAAGATCGGGGCGGGCAGCTCGGAGCCGTCGCTCAGGCCCTCGGGGAGCGCGATGCCGCACACCGTGCGGGACTCGTCGTACTCGACCAGGCCCGAGCCGGTGAGGTAGCCGCGGGCTACGCACTCGACCGGGACCATGTTCAGCGACTTGCAGACGAGGGTGCGGCCCTCCCAGTCGGCGGGGGCGCCGGCCGGCAGCTCGGTGGAGATGACGTGGTTGGGGACCAGGTCGGCGAGCTTGTCGAACCACCACAGGGAGAGCCGGGTGAGCACCCGTCCCTTGTCGGGGATCTCGGTGGGAAGGACCCAGTCGTAGGCCGACATGCGGTCGCTCGCCACCATCACGAGGTCACCGGCCTCGTTCCGGTACAGGTCGCGGACCTTGCCCGTGTGGAGATGGGTGAGGCCCGGGACCTGGACGGGCTCGGGCTTTTCTACGAATCCGGACACGGTTCCTCCGCGTAGGTTGATCCAGGAGCGAGTCCGATTCTCTCGCACGCGCGGACGGACGCGACCGTCGGGCCCTGCGACCCCCTGCTCACTCCCTCTTACAGATCCGGTCCAGGAGGTTGGCGGTGGCGCGCTGGACCCGGGCGTCGACATGGCCCGGGCGGTCCAGCGCCGGCGACCAGGCGAACGTGCCGGACGCGAACACCCAGGCGCCGGACGGGGCCCGGTACAGGCTCGTCTCCTGGTGGCGGAGCGCCCCCTCGCCGTCCCGGTAGGGCGAGTGGGCGAGCAGGATGCGGCCCTGGTGCTCGGGCAGCGCGGTGCGCGGGAAGTAGCGGTCGGCCTCGCCCGCCACCAGGCCGGGGAGCTCGTCGCCGTCGCCGGCGCCGGTGGCGTCCCACAGCCAGTGGTCGGCGTTCCGGACGACCAGCGGGTGCGGTTCGGGCACCCGGCCCGCGTACTGGATGCCGAGGAGCTGCTGCTCGGGCCGGTCGACCTCGCGCCAGAGCGCGGGCCTACCAGGGCCGCGCCGCTTCCGGCAGGTCAGGAGGCGGTCCGGCACCCCGGACGGCGAAGGGCCCAACTCCACCTGCCAGTACATGGTGTTGGCGGAGAGGAAGACCAGTGACGTGCCCTGGTCGCGGGCGAGTTCGGCGGTCCTGCGCATCGGCGCCGACCAGTACTCGTCGTGGCCGGGGAACACCAGGCCCCGGTAGCGGCTCGGGTCGACCCGGCCCGCGTGCAGGTCGCGGGTCTCGGCGTACGCGAGGTCGTAGCCGTACCGCTCGGCCCAGCGGATGAAGTCGTACGCGTGGCCCACGTGCAGCGGCAGGCCCGCGCCCGCGTACGGGCGGTCGAAGGAGACCGTGACGGCCGCCTCCTCCTCGCCGAGCAGCCGGCCGTCCTCGTCCCAGGCGTGGTAGAGGCTGGCGCCCGTGTGGCCGTCCTCCGGATACAGGTTGTACGCCTGCCAGGTCACGTCCGGGAGGACGAGGAGCAGATCGGCCGGGTGGTTGTCGCGGACCGTGAAGGGGATGTGCGACCGGTACCCGTCGGCGGTGGTGAGGACGGCCACGTACGCGCCGATCGACCAGTACGACGGGACCTGCAACCGCCAGGACTGCCACCAGTGGTGACAGGAGACCGTGCGGTCGGCGGTGAGCGGGGCCGGCTGGACGATCCCGGACAGGCGCGGGCTGGTGGTGATCTTCGCGGCGCCGTCGCCGCCGTAGTGCCCGATCCGGTAGACGTCGACCGAGAACTGCTGCGGCGGGTCCACCGTGACGTGGAAGTCGATCGACTCCCCCGGTGCCACCGCCCCGTCCGATGCGAAGCCCTTGATCTGGCGGCGGACGTCGTCGGCCGTGCGGGGGCCGCCGCTGCCGCCCCGGGCCAGGATCTCGTCCGCGTACCAGGGGACCATCTGACCGGTGTCGTCGAAGTAGTTCTCCGAGCCGCGCAGCCAGGGCAGCGGACCCTGGCCGAAGGGATCGCTCACGGCGTGCGCGAGCGCGCCCGACTCCCACCGTCTGATCTGCTCCGCCCCCATGCTCCGCCCCTCCCTGGACTCCCCCGGTCGGCTGGCCTGCTCGTCGGCTTGTCGGCTGGTCGGTGCCGCTGGTCCTTGCCTCTGTCAGTGACGGTCTCCAGCACATCACATAACGCACGCACTCCGTCACCGTTCGTCGTGAATTGGCGAGAGTGGAAGCCGAGCCTCCGGGGCGGAGGCCCGGCCGGCGGGCCCGGACCGGGCGTATGGACGGGCTCGGACCGGGCGTATGGACGGGGCCGGAGCAGGCGTACGGACGAGCCCGGAGCAGGCGTACGGACGGGCTCAGACCAGGCGTACGGGCTTCTCCGGACGCACTCCGGTACGGGCCAGCCACACGCTCAGCGGCTCCGGATCGCCGTCCTCGACGAGGGCCAGGACACGGGGCCCGAGGTCCGCCGCCCGCTCCCCGCCGACGAGCAGGGCGGGTCCGTCCAGCCAGTCCAGGCCGGGCTCGGCCTCCGCCGTGTCCACCGCAGCGCAGCAGACCATCGCGGTGACGTGGTCGGCCAGCAGGTCGCGTCCCGTACGGGGCGGCTGGAGCGGGAACAGCGGCAACGGCCCGTCGGGGCCGCTCACCGCCACCGCCGCGGGGGCGGCCTTGCGGCCCTTCTCCGCCGCGCGGGCACGCTCGGCCGCCGCGGCGACCCGCACCTCCCGCGCCGCCTCCTCCCGCACCAGCAGCGCGCTGAGCGCCGCGGCGAGCGCCTCTGCGGCGGGGTTCGCGGGCTCCTCGTCGTCGCGGGGGTCCACGGCCTCGTCGTCGGCGAGCCGGGTCATGGGCTCGTCGTCGGCGAGCCGGGTCATGGGCTCGTCGTCGGCGGGCCGGGTCATGGGCTCGTCGTCGGCGGGCCGGGGCATGGGCTCGTCGTCGGCGATGTGCCTCACGGCCTCGTCGTCGAGGTGCTTGACGGGCTCGTCGGCGCGCTGGTTCACGGGCTCGTCGGCGACCGGGAGGTCCTTCGCGTCGGGCTCCGGTGTCGTGGGCGCGGGCTCCTGGGGCACGGCGCCGGCGGGCCGTTCCGTCGTCAGGTGGGCGATCACGCGGGTCAGGGTCGGACCGGCGGAGTCGGGGGCCGAGCCGGCCGCCGAGTCGGGGACGCCGAGACCGTCGAGGACCTGGTGCAGACGGGCGGCGTCGGTGCGCCACTTCCGGTCGACGACTTCCTCCGGGTACTGGCTCCACTCGACCGGGGACCAGTCGGGTCCGGCCTCGGCCGGGCCGCCGTGGAAGAGCCGGGCGGCGAGCAGCGAGGTCGCCTCGTCGACCGCGCCGGGCTCCTCCAGGAGGTCACAGGCCGGTCGCTCGCCGAGCCGGGACGTGAAGCCCTCCGCGAGCCGGTCGCGACGGGACAGCTCGGTCAGGGCGGAGACCACGCCCGCGTCGAGCCTGGCGGGCCAGCGGCCCATGCGCCAGGCGGGCAGCGCGACCCGGGTCAGGAGGCGGTCCCAGCCCGCGTACGCCAGGCCGACCTGCTCCTGGGCGACGATCCGTACGCCGTAGTCGACGGCCTGGGCGCGCTCCGAACCGGCGGCGGCGACCCCGCGCTCCATCTCGGCCGCGTGCCCCCGGCAGGCGCGCAGCAGGACGCGGGCGACGCGCCCGACGCCCTGCGCGCCGAGCCGGCGCAGCGGGTCGAGGCCGGGCTCGCCGGGTACGGCCACGGCGGCGTCCAGGCCCCGGAGGAAGCGGCGGGCCGCGGCTATGTCGGGGTGCGCGGCCGGACCCGTGCCGGCCACGACGGGGGCGAGGACGGCACGCAGCTCGGCGACGCGCATCCACCACAGGAACGGCGAACCTATGACGAGGACGGGGGCTCCGTCGCCGCCGGGCGCCGTCCGCAGCGCGCGGTGGGCCCGGTGCGTGCGGTCCTCCAGCCAGCTGTCGCAGTCCGGCGTCAGGGCTATCCCGGCCGGCGCGGGAACGTCGAGCCGGTCGGCCAGGTCCCGGACGAGCCGGTACAGATCGGGGGCCGCGGTCTCGGCGAGCTCCACCGTCGGCGTCGCGGCCGGGCGGGCCCGGGCGACGACGAGGGCGACGGCCGTGGCGGCGAGGAGCACGACCACCGCGAGGACGGTCACGACCCAGCGGGCCGTGTCCCAGGCCGCGCCGGTGAAGTGGCCGGTGACCCCGCCCGCGTACAGCACGACGGCCACCGCGGCGGGGAGCACCGCGAGGCCCAGTGCCCTGCCTCGGACACGGAGGACGGCGAGGGCCCGGGAGTGCGCGGCGCGCGCACCCCACTCCTCGCCGACAACGGAACCGGTACCGGACACGCCGGACATCACCCCCTCCTGCCCTCGTCGGGACTGCCTGTGGCGGTGTTGCTCACTCCCCCACTGTGGCACCCGCCACCGACATCGCAATGCCGGTGGGCCAAGTGCCGGAACGCCTTCGCCGCACCCTAGTTGGGGCGTTGGCGGTCGTCATCCGTATGGCCGAGCCGTCACTCGATGGAATGGCTTTGGGTAAAGGTGATGGCGCTCAAGTGGCCGTGTGGTTCACAGCTTCCGCACCACACGGCCACAAGAGGAATCGGACGAAGTCCGGTGGAATCAGGCCTCGGCGGCCTTCCGCGCGATGTCCGTGCGGTGCTGCGAACCGTCAAGGCGGATACGGCCGACTGCCGCGTACGCCCGCTCGCGGGCCTGCGCCAGGTCCGCGCCGGTCGCGGTGACCGAGAGGACGCGGCCGCCGGCGCTGACGACCTTGCCGCCGTCCAGCTTCGTCCCCGCGTGCAGCACGTACGCGTGCGGGGCGTCCTGCTCCGCGATCTCGGCGAGGCCCTCGATCGGGTCGCCGGTCCGCGGGGCGTCCGGGTAGTTGTGGGAGGCGACGACCACGGTGACCGCGGCGTCGTCGGCCCAGTTCAGCGGGGCCTGGTCGGCCAGCGTGCCGTTCGCGGAGTTCAGCAGGACACCGGCCAGCGGGGTCTTCAGACGGGCCAGGACCACCTGGGTCTCGGGGTCGCCGAAGCGCGCGTTGAACTCGATGACCCGGACACCGCGGCTGGTGATCGCCAGACCCGCGTACAGCAGGCCGGAGAACGGCGTGCCGCGCCGGCGCAGCTCGTCGACCGTCGGCTGGAGGACGGTCGCGAGGACCTCCTCGACCAGCTTCGGGTCGGCCCAGGGCAGCGGCGAGTAGGCGCCCATGCCGCCGGTGTTCGGGCCCTCGTCGCCGTCGAGCGCGCGCTTGAAGTCCTGCGCGGGCTGGAGCGGGAGGACGGTGGTGCCGTCGGTGATCGCGAAGAGGGAGACCTCGGGGCCGTCGAGGTACTCCTCGATGACGACCCGGTCGCAGGCGAGCGCGTGCGCCCGGGCCTGCTCGACGTCGTCCGTGACCACGACGCCCTTGCCGGCGGCGAGACCGTCGTCCTTGACCACGTACGGAGCGCCGAAGGCGTCGAGCGCCTCGTCGATCTCCTCGGGGGTCGTGCAGACGTAGCTGCGGGCGGTGGGCACGCCCGCGCCGGCCATGACGTCCTTGGCGAAGGCCTTGGAGCCTTCGAGGAGCGCCGCCTCCTTCGAGGGGCCGAAGACGGGGACGCCGACCGCGCGGACGGCGTCGGCGACACCCGCGACGAGCGGGGCCTCCGGGCCGACGACGACCAGTTCGGCGCCGAGCTCGGTGGCGAGGCGCGCGACGGCGTCGCCGTCCAGCTGGTCGACGGGGTGCAGCTCGGCGACCTCCGCGATTCCGGCGTTGCCGGGCGCGCAGTGCAGAGCGGTGACGTCGGGATCGAGGGAGAGAGAGCGGCACAGGGCGTGTTCGCGGGCGCCGCCGCCGATGACGAGGACCTTCACGCCAGCCAGGGTAGCCCGCTGGCCGGGATGCCCCTTGTGCGGGCCACCGAGCGAGACACCCCTACTCGTTCGTGTATTCCTCCACAACGGTGGCTCCGAGCTCGCGCACGATCAGGTCGTGCCCCGACAGCGCGGAGTCCACGAGGTCGGGGTCGTCCTCCTCCGGCACGTCGTCCTCGGGCGCCACCGGCTGCGGCGCCGGCGGGCTGTACGCGGGCGCGGGAGCCTGCGCCGGCGCCGGTGCGGCCGCCTGCGGGAACGCCGCGGACGGAGCCGGCTGCGCCTGCGCGGGAGCGGGCGGCGCCTGCTGGAAGGCCGGGGCGGGCGCGGCGGGCCTGCCGCCCCCGAACCCCCCGGTCCCACCGGAACCGCCGAAGCCGGTGGCGGCGGGCGGCGGAGAGGCCCCGCCCGAAGGGTCGATGATCGCCTCGACCTTCCAGTTCACGTTGAACTGCTCGGCGAGGGCCTGCTTCAGGACCTCCTCGCTGCCGCTGCTCGCGAAGTTGTCGCGCGCCCCGGCGTTCAGGAAGCCGAGCTGCAGCGTCGTCCCGTCGAAGCCCGCCACCTGCGCGTTCTGGCTGAGCAGGATCCACGTGAAACGACGCCGGTTCTTCACCGCGTCCAGAATCTGCGGCCACAGGTTCCGCACCTGCGCCGTGTCCCCGCCCCCTCCACCGGACGCCGGAGCCGGCTGCGCCTGCACGGGCGCTGCCGCGGCATGAGCCGGAGCCGGGGCCTGCGCCGCCGGCGCGGCCTGACCGGACGCACCGGGCCAGGCCCCCGGCGCACCACTGCCGGGCGCGGCGGCCCCCGGCCACGCCCCGGGGCGCGGCGCGGCGGGCTGCGCCTGCACGGGCGCGGACTGCGGGGCCTGCTGGAACGCGGGCGCGGGCTGCGCCTGTACGGGATCCGGCTGGACGGGTGCCGCCTGTACGGGTGCCGGGGCGGGCGGCGGCGGTGCCATCGGCGTGTGGGCCTCGGGCCCGGGCACGTACCCCAGCGCGGGCGCCGGCGGTCCGGGCGTGAAGACGGGCGCGGGCGCGGCGGCGGCCCCGCGCTCCAGGCGGTCGAGCCTGGCCTGCAGCGAGCGCTCGTCGTCGAAGGCGGCGGGCAGCAGCACGCGCGCGCAGATCAGTTCCAGCTGGAGCCGGGGCGAGGTGGCGCCCCGCATCTCCGTCAGCCCCGTGTTGACCAGGTCGGCCGCCCGGCTCAGCTCGGCGGCCCCGAAGACCGACGCCTGGGCCTGCATGCGCTCGATCACGTCGACGGGGGCGTCGATGAGCCCCTTCTCCGCCGCGTCCGGCACCGCCGCCAGGATCACCAGGTCCCGCAGCCGCTCCAGCAGGTCCGTGACGAACCTCCGCGGGTCGTTGCCCCCCTCGATGACCCGGTCGACCACCTCGAACGCCGCGGCCCCGTCCCCGGACGCGAACGAGTCCACCACCGAGTCGAGCAGCGACCCGTCCGTGTAGCCCAGCAGCGACGTCGCCATGGCATACGTCACACCGTCGTCGGCGGCCCCCGCGAGCAGCTGGTCCATCACCGACATCGAGTCACGCACCGACCCCTGGCCGGCCCGCACGACGAGCGGCAGCACCCCGTCCGCGACCGGAATGCCCTCCCGCCCGCACACCTCGCCCAGGTAGTCCCGCAGCGTCCCCGGCGGCACCAGCCGGAACGGGTAGTGGTGCGTCCGCGACCTGATCGTCCCGATGACCTTCTCGGGCTCCGTCGTCGCGAAGATGAACTTGAGGTGCTCCGGCGGCTCCTCGACCACCTTCAGGAGCGCGTTGAACCCCGCCGACGTGACCATGTGGGCCTCGTCGATGATGTAGATCTTGTACCGGCTCGCCGCCGGCCCGAAGAACGCCTTCTCCCGCAGGTCACGCGCATCGTCCACACCACCGTGCGACGCCGCGTCGATCTCGATCACGTCGATCGACCCCGGCCCGTTCCTCGCCAGGTCCCTGCACGACTGGCACTCCCCGCACGGCGTCGGCGTCGGCCCCTGCTCGCAGTTCAGACACCGCGCCAGGATCCGCGCACTCGTCGTCTTCCCGCACCCACGCGGCCCACTGAACAGGTACGCGTGATTGACCCTGTTGTTCCGCAGCGCCTGCTGCAACGGGTCAGTGACATGCTCCTGCCCGATGACCTCGGCGAAGGACTCGGGGCGATAGCGGCGGTAGAGCGCGAGAGACGACACAAGTACGAGGTTATAGGCGCCCACCGACAACCCGGGAAAAACCGCCACCGCCCGTCCACGGACCCCACGGCCCGTCCACACACCCACGGCCCGTCCACGGACCCCACGGCCCAGCCCACCGCCGCGGCCTTCAGGAACGCCGGCTCCCCCGGGAACGCAAGCGCCCCCCACGCACCTGCCAGAGCCGACCTACCCTTGCTGCCTTCCGGCCCTGGGGGAGTTCAGTCAGATAACACCGCGTGAGGGGCTCCGCCCAGCGTACCCGATCCCCAGAGCCCTCCGTGCCCCTCCCTCCCCAATCCCTCCGCGACCCCACCCCCGATCCCACCCTCGGTCTCACCCTCGACCCCACCCTTGATCCTTCCTCGATCCCGCCCCCGATCCCGCCCTCGATCCCGCCCCGACGACCCTCATGCCGATCACGTTCGCGAGCACCCCTCAACGTCTTGTATTGTTTGCGGCGGAGGATTCGCCTAGAGGCCTAGGGCGCACGCTTGGAAAGCGTGTTGGGGGCAACCCCTCACGAGTTCGAATCTCGTATCCTCCGCCATTGCTCTCACCGGGCAATTCGTTGAAGGGCCCCACCGTTCGCGGTGGGGCCCTTCGACGTTGCCGGGGTCATCGCCCGCCGATCACTCGGCCTGGGGCGGGGGCCTTGGGTCTCACCGGGCCCAAGGCAGGGCCTGTGTGCCGTCCGCACCGGGGACGGAGGCGACGCCGTCCGCGCGCATGGCGACGTGCGCCTCGGTCGCCCGCAGCGCGTGGATGCGGCGGACCGCGCCGGGCGGGAGGACAAAGGTCCGGCCGGCCTCGACCTTCTCCGTGACGGCGCCGCAGCTGACCTCGAGGGCGCCCGCGGTCACCGTCCAGACCTGCTCACGGCTGATGACGTGCTCGGGACCGCTCTGGCCGGCCGCCATCTCGACGGTCCACGTACTGAGTTCCGCACTGCCACGGCTGGGAGCCGCCAGGCCGGTCATGCGGGCGTTCGGGGACGCGGTGACGTTCTCGTCGGTGGGGGCGATCACGGCGAGGGGGACTGCCGGGCTACCGGGGGCGCCCGGGGTTACGGACAGATCCGCCCCGTCCGACCCATCCGACCCATCCGACCCATCCGACCCGTCCTCCGCGTTGAGCGCGGCCGGTGCGTTGACCGGCGCGTTGAGCGCGTCCGCCGTGTCAGACGTCTCCGCCGTGGTGGACGCCTCCGGGGTGGCCCATTCGACGAGCTGGACGACGATGCCGTTCGGGTCGGTGAGCTGGAAGAGGCGCTCGCCCCAGGGTTCTTCGCGGAGCGGCATGGTGATGGGGGCGCCGGCCTCGGCGAGACGTCGTTCCTCGGCCTCGATCCCGGAGACGGTGAGGGCGAGGATCAGGCCCGCCGCCTGCTGGTCGCGCTGCTCGGGCGGGAGCACTTCGCTTCCCCGGCGGAGCAGCACGATGTCGGCGGCGGCGTCACCGCGGCTCAGCGAGACGAAGCCGTCGGCGGCCATGGCGACCTCGTACCCCAGGTGCGTACGGAAGAAGTCGCGCGAGGCGTCCACGTCGGCGACGGTCAGGGACAGCGTGGAGGTGGTGACGTTCATGGCGGCTCCTGACGAGTGGGGGTGGCGGGGAGAGGTGGCTGGCGGCTGCGTCGGCCCGGCGGGGGCGTGGCTGTCTATACGGACTCCTGGGCGTACGTGGCGCGACTGGCGCGAGTGGCTGAGCGAGAACGGACGGCAGCGCTGCCGCCCACACATTCCCTCGGGCGATTCTTGCTACGGACGTAAACTTAGCCCCGCACCCTCCCACCGTCAAGCATATTTTTACGACGAGAGTAAGATTCCCCCATGACTGCCGAGATGGGGCTCCGTGAGTCCAAGAAGCAGGAGACCAGGCAGCTGATCTCCGACTGCGCCACCAAGCTCTTCATCGAGCAGGGCTTCGAGCCGACCACCATCGCCGAGATCGCCACCGCGGCCCGCGTCGCCAGAAAGACGGTCACCAACTACTTCCCCCGCAAGGAAGACCTGGCCCTCGACCACCACGAGGCGTTCACCCAGGGCCTGGCCCGAACCGTCGCCGAACGCCGGCCCGACGAAACCCCGCTCGCCGCCCTCGGCCGCACCTTCCGCGCCGCCCTCCTCGCCCACGACCCCGTCGTCGGCTTCACCGGCCCCGCCTTCGCCCGCATGGTCGCTGACAGCCCCACCCTCACCGCCCGCCTGCGCGAACTGCACGACCACCGTGAGGACGCCCTCGCAAGGGCACTGGCGGACGCCGCGGCGCCGACGGACGCCGCACCGAACACCGCCCCGGACACGGCACCGGAAGCGGCCCCGGACACCCACTCCCCCCTCGCCATCGCCCCCCGCGCCGCCGCCGCCCTCATCGCCGCCGCCGACCGCCTGCTGTTCCGGCGCATCCAGGAACTCACCCTCGCCGGCCACGACAACGACCGGATCGAAGCCACCCTCCTCCCGGAGGCCGACCACCTCCGCGCCCTCCTCGACACCGCCCTCGCAACCCGGTGAACACCGAGGGGCCCCACCACAAGTGGTGGGGCCCCTCGCAAACGTCCCGCACGAACCGACGACGCCCGCCGCCGCCCGCCGCCGCAACAACCTCGGCCGTCTCAGCCGCCTCCGCCGTTACACGGGGCAAGGCCGGTACTCGAGGCTCAACTCACGATCCACCGCGTAGCTCGTCCGCATCGACGCGTCGATCACCTGCTGCCACGAGCCGTACTTCGCGTACAGCTGATCCGCCGTCGGCCCCAGCGGATTCCCGTACTTCGCGATGTTCCGCTCCTCCAGCACCCGCACCTCCTCCGGGCTCATCCCGGCCCTGGTGATCTCCTTCGCCTGGTTCCGCATGTCGACCAGCTCCCGCGCGATCTCCTCGTCCGTGAACCCCGCCTCCCGCATCACCGCCTCGGTGCGGTGCATGTCCTCGAGCAGCCCGTGGTACCGCATCCGCGTCCGCTGCGCCTCCACCTTCTCGTCCATCGGCAACACCCGGATCCTGCACACCACCGGATCCGCACTCGGACACGGATCCTCCGCCGACACCGGCGGCGCCAACGGCGCCGTGATCACCGACCCACACGCCTCCACCGCCCCGGCCACACTCGTCCCCGCCGTACCCAACAGGGCGACGGCCGCCGCGAACGGGACCAACGCGCGACGCAGCCGCGAGGAAGAAGAGGCAGAGGGAGAGGGAGAGCCGAAAGCCCGGCCTGAGCCAAAAAGGGAAGTGTGCATGCGCGCCACCTTGGCGACCACTCCCCACCCCTTCACGCAGGCTCACCGGCCATCACCCCTACGAGGCCCCGCTCAGCCGACCCACCCACCCCGTCGCCGCCCCGACACCCTCCCCGTCATGCCGAATACCCCTGTTCACCGGATCGGGGGGTCATGAGAGGGAGGGACGTTACTGCGCGCATCCGTATGTAGTCATGCCGATACTTTCTGTGATGACCAGTCGGCGCTCGACCAAACAGGGGTTATCGATGCGGAAGTTGGCTACAGCGGTGGTGGCTGCGGGGTTGTTCTTCGGGGGGATGGGGGTGGCGGTGGCCGACTCGGCACACGATTTGGTGATGCGGACGCCGGGAGTCGGTTTCGTCGGCACATACCAGTGGCAGCCCACGACCAAGATTCCGAGCGGCCTGCACGTGAAGGGCACTCTGCGCGACGAGAACAACGACGACGGCCACAACGTGTACCTCCGCATCAGGGTCGAGGGCTACGCATGGGGCCACCTGACGGGCGCCCAGAGGAGGCACGTCAAGGTCGACAAGGTGTTCTCCGACGGTGCGGTTCTCAAGACCAAGCAGGTGCGGATGCACGCGTGCATTGACCGCGGCTCGCTGCGGCCTGATTACTGCTCACCGGAGCGGCTCTTCTCGCGCAAGTAGTCATCGGTTCTGGGGAGCCGCCTCGACGCGGCTCCCCACCCCCCAAGGAGCGCACCACGATGGACGTCATCCTCCGCGCCGAGGGCGTGGATCTCCTCTACGGCACCGAGCAAGCCGTACGGAACGCAGATTTCACACTCAAGCGCGGTGAAGTGGCCGCCATCATGGGGAGCAGCGGATCGGGGAAATCATCGCTGCTGTACTGCCTCGCAGGAGTTCTGCCACCGACGAGCGGAACCGTGACTTTCGACGGCGTGCAACTCGCTTCGCTCCCCGACGGGGAGCTGAGTGCATTGCGACGTACACGCCTGGGGTTCGTCTTCCAGTTCGGGGAGCTCCTCCCCGAACTAACCGTGGAAGAGAACGCGGCCCTCCCCCTCCGGCTCGCCGGAATCAGTAAGACGCATGCCCATGCGATGGCCAGCCAGGTCCTGGGACGGCTCGGGATGGGCGATCTATTGCGACGCAGGACCTCGAAATTGTCAGGCGGCCAGAGCCAGCGTGTCGCGGTGGCACGAGCTCTGGTTCATAGGCCTGACGTGGTGTTCGCGGATGAGCCGACCGGGGCCCTTGACAGCGTCAATGCCTCTGCTGTGCTGGAGGAGTTCCTTCAGCTGGCACGAAGGCAGAAGACAGCCGTGGTCATCGTCACGCACGATGCCGAAGTCGCTGCGAGGGCCGACACGCAGTACACGATGTCGGACGGCCTTCTGGCTCAGAGGGTGGCCGCGTGAACCCGTTCGCCCTCGGAATCCGGCTGCTGCGCGGCAGCGGGCGTCGAGGACGGGCCCGATTCTTACTGATGACGCTTGGGTCGGCACTCGGAGTGGCATGCCTGGCCGCCGTCCTCACGATCCCATCGATCCTTGCTGCTCATGACGCGCGTACGGCTGCGCGCGAGCCGAGCATGGGTACAAGTAGCGTTCTGTACCAGGAATTTCGGGATCCCTACGGTTCACAGCCACTTCATCGTGTTTTCGTCGCACGAAGAGGTCCAGGGCCTGCTCCCGTACCCCCGGGCATCAAGCGGCTTCCTGCTGCCGGCGATGCAGTGATTTCCCCGAAGCTTGCTGAGATTCTGGCCGCCAATCCAAGCGCAGCCGGTCTTGTCCCGGGTCGCGTTACTGGCACCATTTCACCGGAAGGATTGGGCGACACCGAAGATCTGTACGCCTATATCGGCACCACTCCTGCTGAGCTGACTGAAGCAGGGGAGCTGGGTAGCTTCGGCACCAGTCGATCGTGGCGGCAGATCGTCGAACCATCGACCATCAGCATCCTGCGTTTCACCCTCGCGTGCATCGTGCTGCTCCCCCTCGTCATCTTCCTCTCCGTCTGTGCGCGGCTCTCAGGAGAGTCGCGTGCGCGGCGGCTCGCTGCGCTTCGGCTTGTGGGCCTCAGTGTGAAGGACACGCTGCGGGTCAATGCGGGGGAGAACGTGGTCGCTGCGTCTGTTGGTGCTCTTTTGGGTGTCGTGGGGTATCTCGGGGTCAATGAGGTGATGGCGCGGGTCGGGCTTCCTGGGCTGCATTGGTATCCGAGTGATGGGCGGCCCGAGGCGTCGACGGTGGTCGTGTGTCTGGTGGGGTGTCCGGCGCTTGCGTGGGTGGTGGGGCATTTCGGGGCGCGGCGGGCTGCGTTGTCGCCGATCAGTGTGCGGAGGACGGGGGAGCGGAAGGCGCCGAGGAAGTTCGGGATGCTGCTTTTGGTGCCTGGGCTGGGGGTTGTTGCGGGGTATTGCGTGGCCAGTGCGATGGGGCGGGATCCGTCGGGTGGGGCGGCGGGGTCGCTGTTGGTGCCTGGTGCTGTGTTGTTGACCGGTGCTGGGCTTGTCTTTGGGTTGGCGCCGGTGACCGCGTGGATTGCGCGGCGGGTGGCGGGGGTGGCGAGGTCGCTGCCGGTGGCGTTGGCGATGCGGCGGACGGAGGTGGATCCGGGGGCGTCGTTGCGGGTGGCGACGGGGCTCGTGCTGCTGGTGTTCGGGGCGGCTCTGACGCAGGGGGTGCTGATCGAGCTGGATCAGGTGAGTCGGCGGAGCGGGCCGCTTCAGGAGTACGACATCCGGTTGAAGGACGTCTCGCCGGCTCAGCGGGAGGCGCTGGTCGAGGTTCCTGGGGTGCGGGCGGCGACTGTCTCGTACAGCTCGTGGAATCCGCTGGACGGGAGCGACGTGGCGCGCGCCGACCTGGTGGTCGGCACGTGTGGGCAGCTCGCGGCTTATGCGCGGCAGGCCCGTGGCTGTGTGGATGGCCGTGTCATGCAGTTGCGGGACGAGAGCACGCCGTTCGAGTACGACCCGAAGGCGGGAGAGAAGTACCCCTTCGTGTTGAAGGACGGCCGGAAGGTTCTGGTCACCGTGCCCGCCGAGCGGGTCGCGCTGCGGACGTGGGGGGTATCCGCTTTCAAGGCGGGCGCTCTTCTCGTACCGCCTTCGCTCGCGCCGTCAGGCCTGGCGGATTCGCACGGCACTCTCACGCTTCTCAGTGGTTCCGATCCCGAGACCGTGCGTTCCGTGCTTGATGGGATTGGGGCGGTTGCGCCTACGGCTGTGGTGGAGCCGGTGGGGATTGTGATCGATTCGATGGCGCAGTTGAGGGTGATTCGGAGTTTGTTGGTGGTGGGGATGGTGTTGGGGCTGGTTATCGGGGTGGCGGCGTTTGTGGTGGCGGTGGCGGATCGGGGGATGGAGAGGAAGGGGGAGGTGGTGGCGTTGGTGTTGTTGGGGGCGAGGGCGGGGACGTTGAGGGTGGTGCAGGTGGTGCAGGTGGTGGTGCCGTTGGGAGTGGGGTTGGGGGCGGCGGTGGTGGCGGGGTGGTTGGCGGAGTCGAGCTATCTGATTACGGGGGGTGGGGCGGTGCATTGGGATTGGGAGGGGTTGCCGGTGTTGGTGGGGTGTGCGGTGGTGGTGATGGTGGTGGCGGGGATGGCGTCGGTGCCGATGGTGCGGAGGCATGTGGAGCCGGAGCAGATTCGGCGGGATTGAGGGCGGCGGGAGCGATGAGTTCGGGGTGGGGTGGGAGTCTGAGTGGTAGTTGACCGTCCGAGGATGAGGAGAGCGTTGTGGCCGAGAACGTCGTGAAGGGGCCTGCGAGCTACTTTCCGTCGATCGAGAAGAAGTACGGGAGGCCGATCGGGGAGTGGAAGGAGCTGATCAGGGCGTCGCCGCTGGGGAAGCACATGGAGTTGGTGGCGTGGTTGAAGGCGGAGTACGGGATGGGCCACGGGCACGCGAACGCGCTGGTGGCCCATACGTTGGCCGAGGGGAAGTAGGGGGAAGTAGGCGGGAAGCAGGGCGGGGCGGGTCACGCGGCGAGGGTGTGGGTGGTGCGGCGGGTGACGCGGGAGGTGAGGGCGAGGGTGGCGGCGGCGGTGGTGGTGCCGGCGAGGAGGGCGGTCCACCAGAGGGTGGCGGGGCCGAGGGTGGTGTAGGTGGCGACGCCGAGGGTGAGGGCGGCGAAGCGGGCGAGGCCCCAGGTCCAGCTGAAGGCGCCTTGGTAGCGGCCGCGGGCGTGGGCGGGGGCGAGGTTGGCGACGACACCGGCGGCGATGCCGGCGACGACGACCTCGCCGAGGGACCAGACGACGACCGAGAGGGTGTAGCCGGCGACGCCGTCGGCCAGGCCGGTGAGGGCGACGCCCAGGGCGATGAGGGCACTGCCCCCGCTCTGGACCGCGAGCTGCGGGAGGCGGGCCAGCCAGGCGGTGGCGAACGGCTGGAGGGCGACGACCAGGACGGCGTTGACCGCCGCCATCGCTCCGTACACGGCGGGCGAGAGGCCGCTGTCGTGGACGGCGAGCGGCAGGGCGACCTCGGTGAGCGAGTAGACGAAGAGCTGGACGCCGAAGAGCGGGAGCAGGAGCAGGGCGAGGCGGTCGCGGACGACGACGCCGTAACCGATGCCGTCCTCGGCCGCCTCGGGGGTGGCCGTCCGCTTCGGTTCCGGCAGGCGGACGGCGACGACCAGGGCGAAGAGGAGCATCGAGCCGGCGTCGACGGCGAAGAGCAGCCAGTAGCCCTGGGCGGCGAGGTAGCCGCCGAGGATGCCGGCGACGGCGCTGCCGATGTTCACGCCCCAGCCGAAGAGGGCGTACGCCCGCTGGCGGCGGTCGGCGTCGACGGCGTCGGCGAGGAGCGCGTACGCGGCGGGGGACACGGTGCTGCCGGCCGCGCTGATCAACAGGGCCGCCGCGGCCATCGTCCAGACGCCGGGGGCGAGGAAGAGGGCGCCCTGGGCGGCCGCTGCGCCGATCAGGCCGATGAGCATCGTGGGGCGGCGGCCGAGGCGGTCGGCGAGGACGCCGCCGACGGCCGGGCCGAGGAGGTTGCCCGCGCCGAGGGCGCCGAGGACGTACGAGGTGTCGGTACCGGTCACCCCGCGGGAGGCGAGGAAGAAGACCAGGAACGGGGTGACGAGGTAGCCGAGGCGGTTGATGATCGTGCCGGCGAAGATCGTCCAGACGACGGGCGGGAGACCGCGGAAGGAGGAGGGCATGGGAGGAGACTGCGCCTCGGGTCCCCGGCCCCTCCAATGATTAAGCTGTAGCCGAATCCATTCGGGACGGCCGGGGCGGGCCGTGGGACTTCGGGGATGTGGACGTATGGAATCCGGGCTCAGTTTCTCCGCCGCCGACCTCGCGCAGACCCGCTTCGCCGTCTCCCCCATGTGGGAGGTCGTCACCAGCTACCGGATCCTCGTCCGGCAGCCCGACACCGCACCGCACCGGCGGTGGGTCGCCCAGGTCCGGCCGCGGATCGCGCGGGCGGGGCTCGACCGCGGGTGGCTCGACGCGCTCATCCCCGGCCACGGCTACCTGGCCGACTTCCTCACCCCGACCCCCGCCGGCCCCTTCCCCACCCTGGAGTCCGAGCTCGACGCGATCCGCCGCACGCCCGCCGCGCAGGTCCGCCACGACCTCGACATGCTGGCACGGGAGGAGAACGGCCCCCGCGAGAACCCCCGGTCCCGGGTGCTCCGGGAGGCGCCCGGGGACGCGCTGGGCAGGATCGCCGACGAGATCGAGTCGTACTGGGAGATCGCCCTCGCCCCCTACTGGGCGCGGATCCAGAAGGTCCTTGAGGCCGACGTCTTCCACCGGGCCCGGCAGGTCGCCGAGCACGGTTCGGCGCGGGTGCTGAGCGAGCTGCACGAGACGGTGCGGTGGGACGACGGCACGCTGCGGCTGGTACGCCGGCACTGCTCGCTCACCCGCAACCAGGCCGGCTCCGGGCTGCTGCTCATCCCGTCCGTCTTCGCCTGGCCCCGGGTCCTCACCCGGTCCGTCCACCCCGACCCGCCCCAACTCGCCTACCCCGCACGGGGCATCGGAACGGTCTGGGAACCCCGTACCACCGGCGCCACGGACGCCGTCGCCGCCGTCCTCGGGCGCTCGCGGACCCTGCTGCTCACCGAGCTCGACACCCCGTCCTCGACGACCCAGCTCGCCACCCACTGCGGCCTTTCCGCCGCGGGCGTCTCCCAGCACCTCATCGCCCTGCGCAACGCCGGCCTGGTCACCGCCCACCGCAGCGGGCGGTCCGTGCTGTACGCCCGCACCGCCGTCGCCGACCAACTCCTCAACCCGTAGGGGAGGATGCCGGGATGAGTTCTCTTTCGCCGTCCGGTTCCCTTTCTCCGTCCGGTTCCTCTTCCCTGACCGGTTCCTCTTCTCCCCTGACCGGTCTTCCTTCTCCGTCCGGTTCCACGCCCCCGGCTGCTTCCGCCTCCTGGTCCGAGCGGGTCGTGGTGCGGGGCGGGGTACGGCTGGCGTGCCGCGACTGGGGAGGTTCCGGGCCGGATGTGCTGATGCTGCACGGGCTCGCCGGGCAGGCCGGTGAGTGGGACGCGAGTGCGGGCCTGTTGCGGGAGGCCGGGTACCGGGTCGTCGCCCTCGATCAGCGTGGGCACGGGGCGAGCGAGCGGCACCCGGGGGACGCCTCGCGGGCCGCGTACGTCGCCGATGTCGTCGCGGTGGTCGGTGAACTCGGGCTTGAGCGGCCGGTGTTGGTCGGGCAGTCGCTCGGGGGGCACACGGCGTTCCTCACGGCGGCCGCCCACCCCGGGCTGTCGCGGGCGCTCGTTCTCGTCGAGGCCGGGCCGGGCGGGTCGGACCCGGGTACGCAGGAGGGGATCGGGGCGTGGCTGCGGTCGTGGCCGGTGCCGTTCGCCTCGCGGGAGGCGGCCGTCGCGTATCTGGGCGGCGGGAAGGAAACCGTGGGGGAAGGGTGGGCGAGCGGGCTGGAGGAGCGTGACGGGGGGCTGTGGCCGCGCTTCGACCCCGAGTTCATGGTGCGGTCCCTCGACGACAACGCCGCCGGCGCGTTCTGGGACGAGTGGACCGCCGTCGCCTGCCCCACGCTCGCGGTCCTCGGGGAGGGTGCGCAGGGCGGGATCATCGGCGGCGAGGAGTACGCGGAGATGGTCCGGATCCGCCCCGGGCTGCACGGCGCGAGCGTGCCCGGCACCGGGCACGACGTACACCTGGAGCGGGCCGACGTGCTGCACCGGCTGATCGTCGACTTCCTGCGGGAGGGCGGGGCGTAGGACGGTTCCTTCGCCTCCTCTCCCCCTTGCCTTGGAGTGCACTCCAGTTCCTAGAGTGCGCGCATGCGCTATCGGGTACTCGGCGGGACCGGGATCGACGTCAGCACGTACTGCCTCGGCACCATGATGTTCGGTGCGGTGGGGAATCCTGATCACCAGGAGTCCGTACGGATCATCCATGCGGCCCTGGACCAGGGCATCAACTTCGTGGACACCGCCGACATGTACTCGGCGGGCGAGTCCGAGGAGATCGTCGGCAAGGCGCTGCGCGATCCCCGTCGGCGGGAGGAGACGGTCCTCGCCACCAAGGTGTACTTCCCGATGGGCGGTGAAGGACCCAACAGGGGCGGCTCGTCACGGCGTTGGATCACGCTCGCCGTCGAGAACAGCCTCAAGCGGCTCGGCACCGAGTGGATCGACCTCTACCAGGTGCACCGGCCCGACCACCGTACGGACATCGAGGAGACCCTCGACGTCCTCGGCGACCTCGTCACCCAGGGGAAGATCCGGGCGTTCGGCTGCTCCACCTTCCCGGCCGAGGAGATCGTCGAGGCGCACGCCGTCGCCGAGCGGCGCGGGCTGCGCCGGTTCCGCTCCGAGCAGCCGCCGTACTCGCTGCTCGCGCGCGGGGTCGAGGCGTCCGTGCTGCCCGTGGCGCAGCGGTACGGGATGGGCGTCCTGACCTGGAGCCCGCTCGCGTCCGGCTTCCTCACCGGCCGGTACCGGAAGGGCGCCCCCATCGACCTCACCAGCGGGCGGCCAGCCCTCACCCCGCACCGCTTCGACCCCTCCCTGCCCGTCAACGCCGCCAAGCTCGACGCCGTCGAGGAGTTCGTCGCCCTCGCCGACGAGATCGGCTGCAGCTTGCCCGAACTCGCGCTCGCCTTCGTGGCCGCGCACCCGGCGGTCACCTCCGTCATCATCGGGCCGCGGACGATGGACCAGCTGGAGGGGCTGCTCAAGGGCGCGCCCGTCGTCCTCACCGACGAGGTCCTGGACCGGATCGACGCGATCGTGCCGCCCGGCACGAACCTCTACCAGCCCGACGGCGCCTGGCGTTCGCCCGTCCTCACCGAACCCCGGCTGCGTCGGCGGCCGTTGGAGGAGCGGGCCGCCGGCTGACCGACGGCCCTACGGGGCCGAGAACTGCTCCGTACCCACCACCCTCAGCAGGGCCAGGCGCTCCCCCGCGTCGGTGCCCGGCGGCGGGGTGTGGAGGACGAGGCGCTGTTCGCCTTCCGGCGCCAGCAGGACCTGGCAGTCCAGGTCCACCGGACCGATGACCGGATGGACGACGCGCATCCGGCTGTGGCGGCGGACGGCGACCTCGTGGAGGGCCCAGAGCTCGGCGAACTCGTCGCTGGCGGCGCGCAGTCGGTCCACGAGACGGGTGGAGGCCGGGTCGTGGGAGCGGCGGCCGGCGGCGGCGCGCAGGTCGGCGACGTGGAGGCGGCTGTAGTACGCGTGCTCCTCGGGCGGGTACGCCGTACGGGCCCGCTCGTCCGCGAACCAGCGCCACACGACGTTACGGCCGTGCTCCGACACCGTGCAGACGCCGCCGAGGAGGGCGCGGGCCATCGCGTTCTGGGCGAGGACGTCCCCCAGGTCGCTGAGGACCTGCGCCGGGGTCGACTCCAGCTGGTCGAGGAGGTGCAGCAGGCCGGGCGAGACGTGGTCGCCGACCGTGGGACCCGCGGGCGGGCGGTGCCCGGCCAGCAGGTGCAGGTGGTCGCGCCCGTCGGTGTCGAGCCGCAGCGCGCGGGCGAGCGCGGCGAGCATCTGCGGCGAGGGCTGCGGGCCGCGGGCCTGCTCCAGGCGGATGTAGTAGTCCGCGGACATGCCGGCGAGCTGGGCGACCTCTTCGCGGCGGAGCCCGGGGGTACGGCGCCGGGGCCCGGCCGGGAGACCCGCGTCCTGCGGGCGCACCCGGTCGCGGGAACGGCGCAGGAAGTCGGCCAGTTCGCGGCGGTCGATCGTCGTCATGCCGATCATCCTGCCGGAGGCACGGGGCTCCTTCCAGGGACCGGCGGTCCCAGGTAAGGACACGGGACGGGGGCTCTCGACGGAGGACTGCTGCCCGACCGGCGACTGCGGCTCGACGGAGGACCGCTGCCCGACCGGCGACTGCGGCTAGACGGAGGACTGCGGCGGCCTGGTGGAGCGGCGTGGGGCGTACGACGTGAGGTGTGAGACGTGAGGTGCGAGACGGCGGCGGCTGCGGCTGCTGCTGCTCAACCTGGGATCGGCGATCCCAGGGTCGGAAGGGCTCTCCCGGGGGGTCGCGGGGGTCGGCAGAGTTCTCGGTGTCAGGCACTCACCCCCTTCCACCGGGAGCAACCATCATGGCTACGGTCACCGTCGGCACCGCACACGTCCACTACGACGTCGAGGGCTCGGGCGAGGGTCCCGCGCTAGTCCTCGTCCACGGGACCGGGTCGGGTGGGGCGGTCATCAACTGGGGTCGCACCGCGCCGCGTTTCACCGCGGACCGCAGGGTCGTCACGATGGACCTGTCGGGGGCCGACCGGACCGTCGACGACGGTGGTGCGCTGACGGTCGAGACGCTGGCGGCGCAGGTGATCGCGGTGATCGAGGACGCGGGTACGGGTCCGGTGGACCTGCTCGGCTTCTCGATGGGGGCGCCGGTGTCGGCGGCGGTCGCTGCGCTGCGCCCGGATCTGGTCAACCGGCTGGTGCTGGTGGCGGGTTGGGCGTACACCGACGGCGACGAGTACATGCGGAACCTGTTCACGCTGTGGCAGCGCCTCGGCGAGTTCGACCCGGCGGGGTTCGGGCGGAGCGTGACGATGACCGGGTTCAGCCGCGACTTCCTCAACATGATCGGCCGCGAGGGCGTCGAGGAGCTCATCCCGAACATGCCGCCCACGCCGGGCACCCTGCGGCACGTGGCGCTCGACCTGGGGGTCGACATCCGCGCGCTGCTGCCCCGGATCACCGCGGAGACGCTGGTCGTGGGCGCGACGCGAGACGCGACCGTCCCCGTGGAGAACAGCCGTGAGCTGCACGCGGCGATCACCGGGAGCAGGTACGCGGAGATCGACGCCGGCCACGTCGTGCTCTTCGAGAAGGAGGACGAGTTCGTGGCGACGGTGACGGAGTTCCTGGACTCCGCCGCGACCGTGCCCGCCGCCGTGCCCGCCGCAATGGCCGCCGCCGCCTGAACCCGGTCGTGGGCGCGGACGGCTCCGGCGCGCGGACGGCTCCGGCACGGACGGCTCCGGCACGGACGGCTCCGGCGCAGCGGTCAGCGGTCAGCGGCCAGCGGTCAGCGGCCAGCGGTCAGCGGCCAGCGGTCAGTGACGGAGTAGCCAGTGACGGAGTAGCCAGCAGCAAGCGATCAGTGGCGGACTTCGAGGCCCGTGACGCCGAGGTCGTAGAGGCCGTCGAGGACGAGGTCGACGCCGACGGCGGCGAGGAGCAGGCCCAGGAGGCGGCCGAGGAGCTCGATGGTGGCGTGGTGGGTGCGGCGCAGGACGTGGGTGAGGAGCAGGACGCAGATCAGGTCGAGGGCGATGACGGCCACGTACGCGCCGACGACCGTCGAACGCCAGCTGAAGGAATCGCGGGCCGCCGCCTCGATCAGTACGGCGGTCATGGCCAGCGGGCTCACCACGTACGGCATGAGCAGCTCGCGCACGCCGCTGACCAGGTCGGGAGCGTCCTGGTGGGGGCCGTCGGAGCCGAGGTGCATGCCGAGGACGAGCCCGACGGCGTAGAGGAAGAAGATGACGCCGCCGGCGAGCTGGAGGGCGGGCTCGCTGATGTGGAAGAGGTTCAGGATCCAGGGGGCCGTGATGCCGGTGACCAGGCCGACGAGGACAGCGGCGCCCGAGGAGATGAGGGCGATGTTCCGCAGCTGGCGGACGGGGTGGACCTGGGCGAGGCCGGCGAAGGCGAGGACGACCTTGGGCGGGCCGACGACCGAGAAGAAGGCGATGAAGGCCGCGGAGAAGGTGAATGCGTTCACTCGGGAATCATGAAGCGGCCGGGTGATTTCTCCCGTTTTTCGGGCTGATGCCCGCGCGGTGTCGAGAACCGGCGTCCGGCTACGACTCTCCTGCGAGAACACGTCCCTGCGGGACGTACACGCCAACGAGGAGGACGTCATGAAGTACCTGGTGATGGTCCAGGGGTCGCAGGCCGACTACGAGGGCATGGTCGGCCGCGGCTCGGCCGGCAGTCCCGCCTGGAACAAGGCGCAGCTCCAGGCCATGTTCGACCACATGAACGCGATCAACAAGGAGCTGGCCTCCACCGGCGAGATGCTCGACGCCCAGGGTCTCGCCGCCCCCTCCACGACCCGCTTCGTCACCGTCGACGCCAACGGCGACCCCGTCGTCACCGACGGCCCCTACGCCGAGACCAAGGAAGTCCTCGCCGGCTACTGGGTCCTCGACTGCCCCACTCTCGACCGCGTCACCGAGATCGCCGCCCAGGTCGCCCGCTGCCCCGTCCCTCCCGGCTCCCCCGACTACCCCGTCGTCATCCGCCCCATCGACGAAGCGGGCCCGACCCAGGACTGACCCCCGACCGACCGCGCGACCCGTGCGTGTAAGCCCCGCCGTTTCGGTGGGGCTCGCGGTGGTGGGTGGGGAGGCGGGCGGCGGGAGGACGGGGAGGGGGCGTGGTGGGTGTCATCCTTGGTCTTCGACGGAACCCCGTGCTGGGGAGTAAATTACCCCGTGGGGTATCTGTGGAGGAGTCGCTGTGGAACTCGATCTCGCGGGCGCCGAGCTGAAGGCCGTGTTGAACCGGCTGCGGCGGGCGCAGGGGCAGATCTCCGGCGTGATCCGGATGATCGAGGAGGGGCGCGACTGCGAGGAGGTCGTGACGCAGCTCGCGGCGGCGTCGCGGGCGCTCGACCGGGCCGGGTTCGCGATCATCGCGACGGGACTGCAGCAGTGCCTGACCGACATCGAGAACGGGCGCAAGGACGGGGAGGACCCGCATGCGATGCGGGCGCGGCTGGAGAAGTTGTTCCTGTCGCTGGCGTAGGCGGGAGACCGCCACGGCGAAGAGCACCCCTGGGGAGGCCCCAGGGGTGCTCTTCGTCGTAGCGGGTGCGGTCAGTCGTCCGCGAGGCCCTTCAGGCGCTTGGCGAAGCGGGTGAGGCGGGCGCCCTGGTAGCGGGCGGCGTGGAGGACGTCCTCCGAGGGGGCGCCGTGGGCGCCGGGGTGGGCGGTGCCGTAGGGGTTGCCGCCGGCGGCGTAGACGGCCGGGTCGGTGAAGCCGGGCGAGACGATGACCGAGCCCCAGTGGTGGAAGGTGTTGTAGAGGGCGAGGAGCGTGGACTCGTTGCCGCCGTGGACGTTGTGCGCGCTGGTGAAGGCGGTCGCGGGCTTGTCGGCCATGACGCCCTGCTGCCAGAGCCCGCCCGAGGTGTCGATGTACTGCTTCAGCTGCGCGGAGACGTTGCCGAAGCGGGTCGGGGAGCCGAAGGCGTACGCGTCGGCCCACTCCAGGTCGTCCAGGGTGGCGACCTCGACGTCACCGGTGGCGTCGACGTGGGCGCGCCAGGCCGGGTTCGAGTCGATGGCGGCGTCGGGGGCGAGCTCGGGCACGCGGCGCAGGCGCACCTCGGCGCCGGCCTTCTCGGCTCCTTCGGCGACGGCCTGGGCCAGCCGGTGGACGGAGCCGGTGGCCGAGTAGTAGATGACGGCGACCTTGACGGACATGGCGAACTCTCCTCGATCCAAGAAAGTGGATTACTTTCCGCTTCGATGTTCCGAGTTAAGCGGATCGCTATCCGGTTTGCAAGGGGGACGGGTATGCTCAACAACGAGCAGCGACCTAGGGGGAACACGGGCGAGCGGGAAGAAAGAGCGGGAGTCGACAGATGAGCACCGAGAAACCGCAGGCCGGAGCCGGGGCGGCAGCGGAGCCCGAGATCACGCCCCTGGCCGGTCCCGGACTGCTCCCCACCGTCGACGCGCCCGCCCCCGAGCGCGCCGACGCCGCCCGCAACCGGCGCAAGATCCTCGACGCCGCCGCCCGGATCGTCGCCGAGCAGGGCCCCGACGCCGTCACCATGAACCAGGTCGCCCACGCCAGCGGCATCGGCGTCGGCACCGTCTACCGCCGCTTCGGCGACGTCTCCCAGCTCCTGTGGGCCCTCCTCGACGACCGGGAGCGCCAGTTCCAGGAGGCGTACATGAGCGGGCCGCCGCCGCTGGGCCCCGGCGCCCCGGCCGCCGAGCGGCTCGACGCCTTCCTCGACGCGCTCGTCGACCGGGTCGGCGAACAGCGCGAACTACTCCTCGCGGCGCACTCCGCCGCGCCCCGCGCCCGCTACCACAGCGGCGCCTACCGGGTGATGCACACGCACGTCGCCCTGCTCATCGGGCAGCTCAGGCCGGGCTCCGACAACGCACTCCTCGCGCACCTGCTGCTCGCGTCCTTCTCCCCGGACGTCATGCACCACCTGACGGTCGAGCAGGACCTCTCGGGCGACCGCCTCAAGGCGGGGGTACGGGCGCTGCTGACCCTGCGGGACTGACGGACGCCTGCGGGACTGACTGACGCTTGCGGGGTCGTGAGCCCCGGCTCCGATCCGTGCGGCACCCCTGAGGCCGCGACCCGTGAGGCCGTGACTCCTGAGGTCGTGGCCCCTAAGGCCGCGGTCCCTGAGGCCGTGACCCCTGAGACCGTGGCCCCTGGCGCCTGATCCGCCCGCGGGTCGCCCCTCAGTCCGCGTCCGCGCCCAGGGGTCGGCTCGTATCCGGGGCCCCGTCCGTGCCCAAAGGTCACTCCCCGCTCAGGGCCGCCAGTCCGTCCAGGACGCGGGCGAGGGCGAAGGCGTAGGCGTGTTCCGCGTCGTAGAGGCCGCCGTAGGCGAGGGCGGCGGCTTCGCCGACGCGGCCGGCGAGGGGGAAGCGCTGCGCGTCGAAGACGCGGGCGAGGAGGGGCTCGTGGGCGGCCCACCACTCGCCGTCGGACAGGGCGCTCTCGCGTTCCACGGCCCGCGCGTCGAGTTCGGCCCGCGCGCCGGACTGTACGGAGCCGAGGACGAAGGTGAGGGCCGAGTCGCGGGCCACGTCGTCGAGGCCGAGCCCTTCGAAGGCGCCGAGTTCGTACTCGTACTTGGCCATCACGCCGGGGCCGAGCGGGGCCCGGACGATGCGCAGGTCGACCAGCCAGGGGTGGCGGAGGTGCAGGGCGCGGTTCGCGTCGGCGACGGAGGTGACGCGGGCGCGCCAGGGTTCGGCGGCGCCGAACGGCGGGCGGTCCATGCGCAGGAAGACGGTGTCCAGCATGAGGTCGAGCAGTTCGCTCTTGCCGGGGACGTACGTGTAGAGGGTCATCGGGGTGACGCCGAGGCGCTGGGCGACGGCGCGCATGGTGAGGGCGTCGAGGCCGCCGGCGTCGGCGAGGTCGAGCGCGGCGTCGACGACCGCGTCGACGGTGAGGCCCTGGCGGGGGCCGCGCCGCGCCGCGGGGGCCGGGGCCGGGGCGTCGGCACGCCAGAGCAGCTCCAGGGTGCGGGCCGGGTCGCCGGCCCCGCTGCTGTTCTTCCCGCCGGTGGTCGCCATGGCACTCATGTACTCATTCTCGCAGGTCAGACGTACTACGCCCTAACTTTGTACGTTGTATAGAGTACCCTGTCCGTTCGAGCTTGGGACGACCACGGAGGGCGCACACATGAACCACCCCGTCGGAGCGAACGAAACCGCCGCGGCGGACGGCCACCACGTCATCCAGGTCCGCGGGGCCCGCGAGAACAACCTCAAGAACGTCGACGTCGACCTGCCCAAGCGGCGCCTCACCGTCTTCACCGGGGTCTCCGGCTCCGGGAAGTCCTCGCTCGTCTTCGGCACCATCGCCGCCGAGTCGCAGCGCCTGATCAACGAGACGTACAGCGCCTTCCTCCAGTCGTTCATGCCGTCCCTGGCCCGCCCGGACGTGGACGGACTGCACAACCTGAGCGCGGCGATCGTCGTCGACCAGGAGCGGATGGGCGCCAACTCCCGCTCCACGGTGGGCACGGCCACCGACGCGTACACGATGCTGCGGATCGTCTTCAGCCGCCTCGGCACCCCGCACGTCGGCACGTCCGGGGCGTTCAGCTTCAACCTCCCCGAGGGCATGTGCCCGCGCTGCGAGGGCGCCGGCGAGGTCTCGGACATCGACGTCGACGAGCTCGTGGACCGCGGGAAGAGCCTCGCCGAGGGCGCGATCACCGTCCCGAACTTCGCCGTGGACTCCTGGTACTGGCGGATCATGGCCGAATCCGGCTTCTACCCCGCCGACAAGAAGCTCGCGGACTTCACCGAGGAGGAGTGGGAGGCCTTCCTCCACAAGCCGACCTGCAAGGTGAAGGTCGGCAGCAACACCTTCACCTACGAGGGCCTGGTGCCGAAGGTCCAGCGGCTCTTCCTCGCCAAGGACCGGGACGCGCTCCAGGCGCACATCCGGGCCTTCGTCGACCGCGCGGTCGTCTTCCGCACCTGCCCCGAGTGCGAGGGGGCCCGGCTCACCCGCGCCGCGCTGTCCTCCCGTATCGACGGGGTGAACATCGCCGAGTGCTCGGCGATGCAGATCAGCGACCTCGCCGCGTTCGTCCGCCGGATCGAGGACCCCTCCGTCGCGCCGCTCCTCGCGGGCCTGCGCGAGCTGCTCGACTCGCTCGTGGAGATCGGGCTGGGCTATCTGAGCCTCGACCGGGCGTCCGGCACGCTGTCCGGCGGCGAGGCCCAGCGGGTGAAGATGGTCCGCCACCTCGGCTCGCCGCTCACCGACGTCACGTACGTCTTCGACGAGCCGACCACCGGACTGCACCCGCACGACATCCGGCGCATGAACGACCTGCTGCTCCGCCTGCGCGACAAGGGCAACACCGTCCTCGTCGTCGAGCACAAGCCCGAGGTCATCGAGATCGCCGACCACGTCGTGGACCTGGGGCCGCGGGCCGGGACCGCGGGCGGCGAGATCTGCTACAGCGGGAACGTGCCGGGCCTGCGCAGCTCCGGCACCCTCACCGGCGACCACCTCTCGCACCGGGCCAAGCTCCGCGAGGAGGTGCGGACCCGGACCGGCGCCCTCGCGATCACCGGGGCCACCCAGCACAACCTCAAGGACGTCAGCGTCGAGATCCCGACCGGGGTGCTGACCGTGGTCACCGGCGTGGCGGGCTCCGGCAAGTCCTCCCTGATCCACGGCAACCTGCCGGGCCGGGAGGGCGTGGTCGTCGCCGACCAGTCCCCGATCCGCGGCTCGCGCCGCTCGAACCCGGCGACGTACACGGGGCTCCTCGGCCCCATCCGCACGGCCTTCGCCAAGGCCAACGGCGTCAAGGCCGCGCTCTTCAGCGCCAACTCGGAGGGCGCCTGCGGGAACTGCAACGGCCTCGGGCTCATCTACACCGACCTGGCCATCGCGGCCGGTGTGGCCTCCGTCTGCGAGAAGTGCGAGGGCAAGCGGTTCACGCCCGAGGTCCTCACGTACCGGCTCGACGGGAAGAACATCCACGAGGTGCTGTCCCTGTCGATCGAGGAGGCGTACGACTTCTTCACGGCGAAGGGCCAGGCCCGCACCATCCTCGGCCGCCTCAAGGACGTCGGCCTCGGCTACCTCCGCCTCGGCCAGCCCCTCAACACCCTCTCCGGCGGCGAACGCCAGCGGCTCAAGCTCGCCATCCACATGGCCGAGAAGGGCGCGGTCTACGTGCTCGACGAGCCCACCACCGGCCTCCACCTCGCCGACGTCGACCAGCTCCTCGCGCTCCTCGACCGGCTCGTCGACGCCGGCAACACGGTCGTCGTCATCGAGCACCACCAGGCCGTGATGGCCCACGCCGACTGGCTCGTCGACCTCGGTCCCGGCGCCGGTCACGACGGCGGCCGCGTCGTCTTCGAGGGCACCCCCGCGCAGCTGGTCGAGAAGGGGGACACCCTGACCGCCCGCCACCTGCGGGAGTACGTCGGCGGCTGACCGCCCTCCCCGAACGGCGGGGGCCGAAGACCGCTCCGTGGACCGCGGTGGACGGGGACGGGTGCCGGGCGCAGGATCGTGCCGTGACCACGTATCTGATCCTCCACGGCTTCCAGAACCACCGTCCGCCCGGCCACTGGCAGCACTGGCTCGCCGCGCAGCTCAGGGAGCGCGGCCACGAGGTCCGCTACCCGCAGCTGCCCGAGCCGGACGCGCCCGTCCTCGCGGACTGGATCGCGGCCCTGGAGGAGCACGGGCGGCGTCCGGCCGACGGCGAGTTCGTCGTCCTCGCGCACAGCCTGTCGGTCCTGCTCTGGCTGCGGGCGGGCGAGCGGCGGCCCGACGCCGACCGGGTGCTCCTGGTCGCCCCGCCCTCGCCGCGGGTGACCGCCTCGATCCCGGCCATCGCCGCCTTCGCCGACGGTCTGGACCTGGCGGAGCGGGGCCTCGCGGCCCGTCTCGTGTACGGCGACGGGGACCCGTACTGCCCCGAGGGCGCCGACGTGCACTACGGCACCCCGCTCGGCCTCGACACGGACCGCGTGCCGGGCGGCGAGCACCTCGACCTCGACGCGGGGTACGGGGACTGGGCCTCGGTCCTGGAGTGGTGCGAGGACCCGGACGTGCGCGTCAAGGGCCGCTAGGGCCTGTCGTCACATTCCCGTCGTCGCCCGAAGGGCGGCCCCGCGGCGTCTGGTGCGTGCTCTCGGCGTGCCGGGTGGAAGTCCGCGTACTGGACGTACTCGGGCTTTCGCCCGGTGCGGCGAG
>NZ_JBHJQI010000046.1:0-57891 GCF_042262805.1 Streptomyces sp. NPDC056361 | reverse complement strand
GGTCAGGTCCGCCGCCCCTCCCCTGTTCGTACGTTCGTCACCAGGTGCGGTCGCCGCGGAGGACCGCGTCGGCGCCGCCGTCGGCGAAGACGACCTGGCCGGTCACCAGGGTGTTCTCGGGCGAGGCCAGCCAGGCGATCAGCGGGGCGATCTGCTCGGGACGGGCATGGCCGTGCAGCGGCATCGGGACGCTCCGCTCGACGAGTCCCCGCATCTCCGGGTCGTCGAGCAGGGGCCGGGTGAGGGGCGTGACGACCACGCCCGGCGCCACGGCGTTCAGCGGGACGCCCGCACCGGCCCACGCGTCGGTCGGCGCGGCGCGGCGGACCCAGCGCGAGATCGACGCCTTGGAGGAGGAGTAGACGAGGTGCCCCTCGCCGCGGTCGACGGCCGCGCGTGCGGCAGCTGTCGCCGCGTCCTCGTCCCCGGCGAGCGCGGCGTCCACGATCGCGGGGTCGGTCGGGTGGACGGAGTCGACGGATCCGACGACCACCGCCCGGGGATCGGTGCCGGCCGCGAGAAGCGGGCGCAGGCCGTCGAGGGTGGCGACGGCGCCGAAGTGGTTGACGCGGACCGTGAGCGGATCGAAGTGGGCGATGCCGGCGCAGGAGACGACCGCGTCGAGGCGCCCGCCGGTCAGCTCGCGGGCCCGGACGACGAGTTCGGTCCGGCCCTCGGCGGTGGACAGGTCGGCGCGGATGTCGCCCTCGGCGAGGTCGGCGCCGATGACGGTGTGGCCGCGCCGGCGCAGGAGGGCGGCGGTGGCCTTGCCGATGCCGGAGGCGGCTCCGGTGACCAGGCAGGTTCGGGGCATGGTGGGTTCCTCGTCAGGAGTAGGTGATCTCGACCCGGTCGGTGAGGGGCAGGGCCTGGCAGGCCAGGACGTACCCGTCGGCGACGTCCCGGTCGTCCAGGACGTCGTTGCGGAGCATCTCGACCTCGCCTGCCACGACCCGGCAGGTGCAGGCGCTGCAGGCGCCCTCGCGGCAGGAGTACGGGGCGTCCACGCCCGCGGCCAGGAGCACGTCGAGCAGGAGTGCCGTCGGGGGCCAGGCGAGGGTGTGCGTCTCGCCGTCGAGCTCGACCTCGGCCGTGCCGCCACCGACCTCGGCGGTGCCCCCGCCGACGGAGGCCGCCGTGGCCGACGGCACCGCCGGAGCGGCGAAGACGTCGGCGCCCAGGGAGAAGAACCGTTCCCGGTGGATCCGGTCACCGGGCGCGCCCAGCGTGCGCAGGGCCTGTTCGACGGCGTCCATGAGCGGCTGCGGGCCGCACACGAACGCCTCGCGGTCGGCGTACGGCGCCAGCGCGGCGGCCAGCCGGTCCACCGAGGGCAGTCCCTGGAGGGACTCCAGCCAGTGGACCACGAGCAGCCGGTGCGGGTGGTCCTGGGCCAGCGCCCTCAGTTCGTCCCGGAAGACCACCGAGGACTCGTCGCGGTTGGCGTACAGCAGCACCACCCTGGCGCGGCCCGCGGTCAGGGCGGACTTGGCGATCGAGAGGACCGGGGTGATGCCGCTCCCGCCCGCGACGAGCAGCAGGTCGCCGTCGAGGGAGTCCGGGGTGAAGGTGCCCGCCGGCGGCAGCACCTCCAGCTCGTCCCCGGCAGCAAGCCGGTCGCAGACCCAGTTGGACCCGTACCCGCCGGCGACCCGTTTGACGGTGATCCTCAGGGGCTCCCCCGTGTGGGGCGAACTGGCGAGGGAGTAGCAGCGGGCCGCCGGCCTGCCGTCCGCGCCGGGCAGCTTCAACGTGAGGAACTGCCCGGGGCGGTACGCGAAGCGGTGCACGCTCTCCGGTGGCGGCTGGAGCACCAGGGAGTGCGCGTCGGCCGTCTCGGCGATGACCTCGACGACGCGCAGCCGGTGGGCGCGGGCCCCGGTCGTGGGCTCAGGCATCGACGGCCTCCGGGGTGTCGGCGCCCGGAGTGCCGAGTCCCTGGGTGCCGGCACGCGGGATGCCGAGCCCCTGGGCGCCGGCGCGCGGGTTGTCGGCTCCCTGAATGTCGTACCCCGGGGTGCCGACTCCCTGGACGCCGTGCCCCGGGCCCGGATTGGCGGCTCCCTGGGTGCCGTGTCCCGATGAGTCCTCCGAGGAGCCGGGGTCGAGGGTGCCGAGCGTGAGGGTCCCGTCCGCGACCGCGCGGTCGATGCTCGCGCGCAGGGCCCGGCAGGTGCGCATCCGGGCGGTGGTCACGCCGGGGCGCACCCGGTCGCGGAACTCCGCGCAGGCGACGGCCGCGTCGGCCGTCCACTGCACGGAGGTGTGGGCGACGCTGAACTTCTCGCACAGGACCTGGTTGCCGCAGGCCGCGCACTCCACCGCTCGCACGTCAGGCTCCGGCTTCCGTCTCCGCCGCGCGGCGCGCGAGGTTCTCCTCGACCTCGGCGCGCCATGCCGTGTTGGCGCGCAGGGTGTCGATCTCGAACTCGAAGCGGCGGGTCATCTCGTCCTTGACGTCGGCGACGTCGACGTAGAACTGCTCGTACCAACGGCGCAGTTGGTAGACCGGGCCGTCCTCCTCGGTGAGGAGGGGGTTGTCGATGCGGGTCTTGTTCCGCCAGATCTCCACGTCCTGCTCGAAGCCGACGGTGGCGCCCTCCGCGGTGAGGCGCGCGGCCTCCGCGGCCTGCTCGTCCGTCATCCCTGGCAGCCGCTTCACGATCGCCCCGTACTGGAGCAGGAAGCTGTTCTCGTCGATCGGGTAGTGGCAGTTGATGAGGACGATCTCCATCTCCGCGCCGCCGCCGACGTCGCTGTAGAGCCGGTCGATCATGTAGGAGGGGCCGAAGTAGGAGGCGTCGGAGCGCAGGCGGCCCGAGCTGAGGGTGCCGAGTTCCATGTCCCCGCGGGGGCTGCTCTCCATGTACTGGGTGGCGACGTGGCCGTCGAAGACGTTCTTGAAGTACTCCGGGAACGCGTAGTGGACGTAGTAGAAGTGCGCCATGTCGACGACGTTGTCCACGATCTCGCGGCAGTTGGCGCCCTCGACCCGGAGCGTCTTCCAGGTCCAGTCGCTCCACTGGTCGGCGTCGGGGCCGTGGACGCCCGCGATCTCGGGAACGGTCACCTCGGGGGGCGGCGGGTTGCCCTCCGGGTCGTGCCAGACGAAGAGCTGCCGGTTCCGCTCCAGGGAGATCCAGGCGCGGGTCCTGGCCCGCGGGGGGACCCGGCGGGCGTACGGGATGCCGGCGCAGCGGCCGTCGCCCGACCAGCGCCAGTCGTGGAAGGGGCAGGCGACGGCGTCGCCCTTGACCGTGCCCTGGGCGAGGTTGCCGCCCATGTGGGGGCAGTAGGCGTTCAGGACGTGGAGGGTCCCGTCGTCCTGCCCCTGGAAGACCACCAGCTTGGTGCCGAAGGCCTCGATCTCGTGCGGCTCTCCGTCCTTGAAGCCGTCGGCGAGGCCGAGGCAGTGCCAGCCCCGGGCGAAGCGCGCCGGCGGCCGGCCGGTCTCGATGACCCGGACCTCGTCGTTGAGAGCAGTCATCTCGTCCCTCCTGGATTCTGTCGGTTCAGTGCCGTGCGGCGAGTTCGACGGCGATGTCGATGAGCTGGTCCTCCTGGCCGCCGACCAGGCGGCGTTCGCCCGCGCGCAGGAGGATCTCGGCGCCGGAGACGCCGTAGCGCTCGGCCTGCCGGTAGGCGTGCTTGAGGAAGCTGGAGTAGACGCCGGCGTGGCCCATGAGCAGGGCGAGCCGGTCGAGCCGGCACTCGTCGTCCATGACGGGGCGGACCACGTCCTCGGCCGCGTCGATGATCCTCAGCACGTCGACGCCGGTACGGATGCCCATCTTGGCGCAGACGGCGACGAGCGCCTCGACGGCGGTGTTGCCCGCGCCCGCGCCGAGCCGGCGGGTCGATCCGTCGATCTGCAGGGCCCCGGCCCTGATCGCGGCGATGGAGTTGCCGGTGCCGAGGGCCAGGTTCTCGTGTCCGTGGAAGCCGACCTGCGCGTCGTCGCCGAGCTCGGACACCAGGGCCTCGACGCGGGCGGTGACGTCGTCCATGACCATGGCTCCGGCGGAGTCGACCACGTACACGCACTGGCAGCCCGCGTCGGCCATGACACGGCCCTGCCGCGCCAGCTCCTCGGGTGTCGTGGAGTGGGCCATCATCAGGAATCCGACGGTCTCAAGGCCCCTCTCCCGGGCGAGCCCGAAGTGCTGGTCCGCGATGTCCGCCTCGGTGCAGTGGGTGGCGATGCGGCAGATGCCCGCCCCGTTGTCGTGGGCGGCCCGGATGTCGTCCTTGACGCCGAGCCCGGGCAGCATCAGGAAGGCGATCCTCGCCCGCCGCGCGGTCTCCACCGCGACCTTGATCAGCTCCTGCTCCGGTGTCGCGGAGAAGCCGTAGTTGAACGAGGACCCACCGAGCCCGTCGCCGTGCGACACCTCGATCACCGGGACACCGGCGTCGTCGAGGGCCGCGACGACGGACCGTACGTCGTCCGTGGTGAACCGGTGCCGCTTGGCATGGGACCCGTCACGGAGCGACGAGTCGGTGATCCGGATGTCGAGCGTGTCCGAGTAGGGCATGGCAACGTGCTCCTTACGCGCCCGGGGCGAGGATCGCCTTGGCGAACTCCTCGCCGACCTTGGTGGCGGCGGCGGTCATGATGTCGAGGTTTCCGGCGTAGGGCGGCAGGTAGTCGCCCGCGCCCTCCACCTCCAGGAAGATCGCGACCCGCGCCATCCCGCCGTTCTCGGGGCTCGGGTCGTCGAACTGCGGCTCGGCGCGCAGTCGGTAGCCGGGCACGTACGCGGCGACCTGGTCCGCGACCTCCTTGACGGAGAGGGCGATGGCGGCCCGGTCGGCGTCTTCGGGGATCGCGCAGAACACGGTGTCCCGCATGATGACGGGCGGCTCGGCCGGGTTCAGGATGATGATGGCCTTGCCGCGTGCCGCGCCGCCGATGGTCTCGATGCCGCGCGAGGTGGTGCGGGTGAACTCGTCGATGTTCGCGCGGGTCCCGGGTCCGGCCGACACGGACGCCACCGAGGCGACGATCTCCGCGTACGCCACGGGGACGACCCGCGAGACCGCGTACACCATGGGGATGGTGGCCTGCCCGCCACAGGTGATCATGTTGACGTTGGGTCGGTCGAGGTGCTCGCGGAGATTCGCGGGCGGCACGACGGCGGGGCCCACGGCCGCCGGCGTCAGGTCGACCGCCTTGATGCCGAGTTCCGCGTAGCGCGGGGCGTTGGCCCGGTGGACGTACGCGCTGGTCGCCTCGAAGACGATGTCGGGCTTCTCGTCCTGGGCGAGCAGCCGGTCGACGCCTTCGTGACTGGCCTCCAGGCCCGCCCGGGAGGCGCGGGCGAGCCCTTCGCTCTCGGGGTCGACGCCGATCATCCAGCGGGGCTCGACGTGCTCGGAACGCAGCAGCTTGTACAGCAGGTCGGTGCCGATGTTTCCGGACCCGACGATCGCCGCGGTCGCCTTTGACTTCATGGTCATCATCACCTCAGATGAACGAGAGCGAGACCGGGCCCAGCCCGGTGAACTCGGCGGTGAACGTCCCCCCGGCCGCCACGTCGACGGCCCGCGTGCACGAACCCGGCAGCACCACATGGCCCTTCCTCAAAGCCACGCCGAACCGCGCGACCGTACGGGCCAGCCACGCCACGGAACGCGTCGGGTCACCGAGCACGGCGTCACTCCGGCCCTCCGCGAGAAGCTCCCCGCCACCACCGGTCAGCCGGGCGTCGATCGCCCTCAGGTCGAGCTCCCGCGGGTCCCGGCCCTCGCCGATCACGTATCCGGCGGACGACGCGTTGTCCGCGATCGTGTCGGCGATGCCGATCCGCCAGTCCCGGATCCTGCTGTCGATCAACTCCAGTGCCGGCACCACACGTTCCGTCGCCGCCAGCACGTCCGCCGGCGTACACCCCTCCCCCGGAAGATCCCCACCCAGCACGAACCCGACCTCGACCTCGACGCGCGGCTGACAGAACCGCGCAGCCCTGACCGGCACCTCCTGCCGCAGCTCCATGCCCCCGAGCAGATGCCCGTAGTCCGGCTCCCCCACCCCCATCAACCGCTGCATCACCACCGACGCCAGCCCGACCTTGTGCCCCCGCACCTCCTCCCCCGCCGCCACCCTGCGCCGGACATTCACCAGCTGTATCTCGTACGCGTCCTCCGCATCGATCCCGGGGAACACCTCGCTCAGCGGGGCGATCGGCCGCACGGCGTGCTCTGCGGAGCGCAGAAGCTCGGCCGCCTCTCCTCGTTGACGGTCGGTGAGCATGACGGTGCCTCCTGGGGTTGGGGTTGGGGGTTGGGGGTTGGGGGTTCGGGTTGTTCGGCGAGGCTAGGTGGGGGGCGGGGGTAGCCGGGAGCGCGCGTTCCCGGTGAGCGGGAAAGGGGGCGGTGCGGGGTGGCGAGTGGAGGTCGGGACCGCGGGCTCCGCCTGCCGGCGGGTGGGCCCGGCCCGCACCACCCGCCTCGTACGGGCCGCGCCCGCCACCGTCCCCGCCCACGCCTCGTGGGGGCTGTGCCTGCCGCCGCCCGCGCCCGCGTGTCTGGCGGCCGCCGCCCACCCCCGTGTGGGCAATCGTCCCGCAGGGCGGGACGGGTGGGCATACGGGACGGCGCCCTCGGCAGCGCCTCGCCCCCTTGCACCTACCCGCACCCATACGGCGTCGCACAACGGTGTGCGGGTTCAGGCGCGGAAGCCTAGGCCCGGCAGGGGGCGCCGTCCGTTGTGCCCACCCGTTCCGCCCCAGCGGAACGATTGCCCACAACGGGCGAGGCGCGGGCTCGCAACGCAGGGCGCGGGCGCCCAGGTGGGGTGCGGGCCCGCCAGGCAAGGCGCGCGGGCCGTAGGAGAGGGCGCGGGCCCGCAGGGTGGGGACGGGGGTGGGAGAGGGGTCAGTGGGTGCCGTAGGCGGGGTGGGGGGGTTCGGAGGCGGCGAGGAGTTCGAGGGTGGCTTCGCCGGCTTCGGTGGGGGTCCAGCGGGCGCCTTTGTCGGCGGTGGGGCCGGGGCGCCAGCCGTGCATGACGGTGATGCGGCCGGCTTCGGTCTCGAAGACGCGGCCGGTGACGCCGGCGGAGGCGGTGGAGCCGAGCCAGACGACGAGGGGGGAGACGTTCTCGGGGGCCATGGCGTCGAAGGCGTCGCCGGTGGGGGCGGCCATGGTGTCGGCGAAGGTGCGTTCGGTCATGCGGGTGCGGGCGGCGGGGGCGATGGCGTTGATCTGGACGCCGTAGCGGGCGGTTTCGGCGGCGGCGACGAGGGTGAGGCCGATGATGCCGGCTTTGGCGGCGGAGTAGTTGCCCTGGCCGACGCTGCCGAGGAGGCCGGCGCCGGAGCTGGTGTTGATCACGCGTGCCTCGGGGGTGCGTCCCGCTTTGGTTTCCGCGCGCCAGTGGGCGGTGGCGTGCTTGAGGGGGAGGAAGTGGCCTTTGAGGTGGACGCGCATGACGGCGTCCCAGTCGTCCTCGTCGAGGTTGACGAGCATGCGGTCGCGGAGGAAGCCGGCGTTGTTGACGAGGGTGTCGAGGCGGCCGAAGGTGTCGAGGGCCGTGGCGATGAGGGAGGCGGCGCCGTCGGTGGTGGCGATGTCGGCGCCGTGGGCGACGGCTTCGCCGCCGGAGGCGGTGATCTCGTCGACGACCTGCTGGGCGGGTCCCGTGCCGCTTCCGGTGCCGTCGAGGCCGACGCCGAGGTCGTTGACGACGACCTTGGCGCCCTCGGCGGCGAAGGCGAGGGCGTGTGCGCGGCCGAGTCCGCGGCCGGCTCCGGTGACGATGACGACGCGTCCGGTGCAGAGTCCTGTCATGGTGGGTGCCTTTCGGGCGGGTGGTGGGTTCGGTGGGTGGCGGGTTCAGCGGTTGACCGTTGCGGCGTCCAGGAAGGCGGGGCGTTCGCCGCCTCCGTGGACGAGCAGGCTGGCGCCGGTGATGTAGGCGGCGTGGTCGGAGGCGAGGAAGACGCAGGCGTCGCCGATGTCGGAGGGTTCGGCGAGCCGGTCGAGCGGCACGGTGCGGGCGACGGCGGCGATGCCGTCCTCGTCGCCGTAGTGGAGGTGGGACAGTTCGGTGCGGACCATGCCGAGGACGAGCGTGTTGACGCGTACGCGGGGCGCCCATTCCACGGCCATGGTGCGGGCGAGGTTGTCCAGGCCCGCTTTGGCGGCTCCGTAGGCGGCGCTGCCGGGTGAGGGGCGGGTGCCGCTGACGCTGCCGATCATGATGACGGCTCCTCCCCCGGGTTGATGCCGCATCACCTCGTACGCGGCGAGGGAGGCGGTGAGGGGGGCGACGAGGTTCAGTTCGACGACCCTGGCCTGTTGTGCGGCTCCGCCTTCGGCGAGCATGCGGAAGGGTGTTCCTCCGGCGTTGTTGACCAGGAGGTCCAGTCTTCCGTGGTCGTCGCGGACGCGGTCGAAGAAGTCGGCGACGGCGGCGGGGTCGCGGAGGTCGACGGGGAGGAAGCGGGCGGTGCGACCGGCTGCCTCGATGGGTTGGTCGGGGGGCCTTCGGGCGCAGGTGACGACCTCCGCGCCGGCTTCGAGCAGGGCTGTGGTGATCCCGGCGCCGACGCCCCGTGTGCCGCCGGTGACGACGGCGACGGATCCCGACAGATCGATGGTGACTGCCAATGGACACCTCCCGCAGCGCGCGAACCGCTGCTATCTTCCACCTAACAAACGTTTGGTGGAAAGGTAGCTGATCTGGTCATGGGTGTCTCCACCTCCGCCCCGGACAAGGGCATCGCCGTCGTCACCGTCGACTTCCCACCGGTCAACGCCCTGCCCGTACGGGGCTGGTACGACCTCGCCGCGGCGGTGCGCGCCGCGGGAGCCGATCCCGAGGTGCGCTGCGTCGTGCTCACCGCGGAGGGCCGCGGCTTCAACGCCGGGGTCGACATCAAGGAGATCCAGCGCACGGCCGGGCACGACGCCCTCCTGGGCGCCAACCGCGGCTGCTACGAGGCCTTCGCCGCCGTCTACGACTGCGAGGTGCCGGTGATCGCCGCCGTGCACGGCTTCTGCCTCGGCGGCGGCATCGGCCTGGTCGGCAACGCCGACGTGGTCGTCGCGTCCGACGACGCCACCTTCGGCCTGCCCGAGCTGGACCGCGGCGCGCTCGGCGCGGCCACGCACCTGGCCCGGCTGGTCCCCCAGCAGTTGATGCGGGCCCTGTACTACACCTCGCGCACGGTCACCGCCGAGGAACTGCACCGGCACGGCTCGGTCTGGCGGGTCGTCCCGCGCGAACGGCTGCTCGACGCGGCGCTGGAGCTGGCCCGGGAGATCGCCGCCAAGGACGGACAGCTGATCCGGCTCGCCAAGGCGGCGATCAACGGCATCGATCCGGTGGACGTCCGCCGCAGCTACCGCTTCGAGCAGGGCTTCACCTTCGAGGCCAACCTCAGCGGCGTCGCCGACCGGGTCCGCGACGCGTTCGGCAAGGACGGCGCGGTCGGAAAGGACGGTGCGGTCGGCAAGAGCGGCGAGAGCGGCACGGTCGACGGCAGCGGCGCGGTCGGCCGGAGCGGTTTCACGGCCCGCGAGGGCGTCACCTCCGACACGGACGAGGAGCAGCAGTCATGAGCAGGGACAAGACGATGACCGCCGAGGAGGTCGTGGGCCGGCTCCGGAGCGGGATGACGATCGGCATCGGCGGCTGGGGATCCCGGCGCAAGCCGATGGCACTGGTGCGGGCGCTGCTGCGGTCGGACGTCACCGATCTGACCGTGGTCTCGTACGGCGGCCCGGACGTCGGGCTCCTCGCCGCGGCCGGGAAGATCCGCAAGCTGGTCGCGGCGTTCGCCACGCTCGACTCCGTGCCCCTGGAGCCGCACTTCTGCGCGGCCCGGCAGCGCGGCGACTTCGAGCTGATGGAGCTGGACGAGGCCATGGTCATGTGGGGGCTCACCGCCGCCGTGCACCGGCTGCCCTTCATGCCCATCCGGGCCGGGATCGCCTCGGACGTGATGAGCGTCAACCCGTCGCTGCGGACGGTCACGTCTCCGTACGGGGACCGCGAGGAGCTCGTCGCCGTGCCCGCGCTGCGCCTGGACGCCGCGCTGGTCCACCTCAACCGCGCCGACGCGCACGGCAACGGCCAGTACCTGGGCCCCGACCCGTACTTCGACGACCTGTTCTGCGAGGCCGCCGACACCGCGTACGTCTCCTGCGAGCGGATCGTGGAGACCTCCGAACTGCTGAAGGACGCGGGACCGCAGTCGCTGCTGCTCAAGCGGGCGTTCGTCGACGGGGTCGTCGAGACGCCGAACGGCGCGCACTTCACCTCCTGCGCGCCCGACTACGCCCGCGACGAGGCCTTCCAGCGGGCGTACGCGAAGGCGGCCAAGGACCCGGAGGAGTGGCGGGCCTTCACCGCCCGGTTCCTGTCCGGCGACGAGGACGCCTACCAGGCCGCGGTCGCGGCGTTCCACGAGGAGGAAGCATGAGCGGCACCGGCACCGGCACCGGCACTGGCACTGGCACTGGCACGACGGCGACGCGGGCCGAGTACTGCGTCGTCGCCTGCGCCGAGGCGTGGCGCGCCGCGGGCGAGGTCCTGGCCAGCCCGATGGGCACCGTCCCGATGATCGGCGCCCGCCTCGCGAGGCTCACGTTCTCCCCCGATCTGCTGCTGACCGACGGCGAGGCGCTGCTCTGCGCCGACGTGCCCGCCGTCGGCGGCGCGCCCCGGGTCGTGGAGGGCTGGCTGCCGTACCGCCAGCACCTGGCCCTGGTCACCACCGGGCGCCGGCACGTGATGATGGGCGCGAGCCAGATCGACCGGTACGGCAACCAGAACATCAGCTGCGTGGGCGACTGGGAGCGGCCGACGCGACAGCTCCTCGGCGTGCGGGGAGCGCCGGTCAACACCCTGAACAACCCGACGAGTTACTGGGTCCCCAGGCACTCGGCGCGGGTCTTCGTCGAGCGGGTCGACATGGTGTCCGGCGTCGGTTACGACCGGGCCGCCGCGGCCGGCCCGACCTCGGCCCGCTACCACCGCGTCCCCGAAGTCATCAGCGACCTGGGGGTCTTCGACTTCGAGACCCCGGACCGCACCATGCGGCTGCGCTCGCTGCACCCCGGCGTCACCGTCGAGCAGGTCGCGGAGGCGACCGGATTCGCGCTGACCGTGCCCGCCGAGGTGCCGTACACCCGCGAGCCGACCGTCGAGGAACTGCGCCTGATCCGCGAGGAGATCGACCCGAAGGGGCTGCGCGACCGCGAGGTGCGCGCATGAGCGACGTCACGATCGCCACCCGTCTCACCGAACTCGTCGGGGTGCGGCACCCCGTCGTCCAGACCGGCATGGGGTGGGTGGCGGGCCCCCGCCTGGTCTCGGCGACCGCGAACGCCGGCGCGCTCGGCATCCTGGCGTCGGCGACGATGACCGTCGAACAGCTCCGGTCCGCGGTGCGCGAGGTCAAGTCCCGTACGGACGCGCCGTTCGGTGTGAATCTGCGGGCGGATGCCGGGGACGCGGCCGAACGCGTGCGCATCGTCGTCGACGAGGGCGTGCGGGTCGCCTCCTTCGCGCTCGCGCCGTCCCGCGAGCTGATCGCGCGGCTCAAGGACGCGGGGGTGGTCGTCATCCCCTCGGTCGGAGCCCGACGGCACGCCGAGAAGGTCGCGGCGTGGGGCGCCGACGCGGTGATCGTGCAGGGCGGGGAGGGCGGCGGCCACACCGGCAGCGTCGCCACCACCGTGCTGCTCCCGCAGGTCGTGGACGCCGTGGACATCCCGGTCGTCGCGGCCGGCGGCTTCCACGACGGGCGCGGCCTGGTAGCGGCACTGGCCTACGGCGCGGCCGGGATCGGGATGGGCACGCGTTTCCTGCTCACCTCCGACAGCACCGTCCCCGACGCGGTGAAGGCCCGCTATCTCGCGGCGACGGTGAAGGACGTCACCGTCACCACGAAGGTGGACGGTCTGCCGCACCGGATGCTGCGCACGGAGCTCGTCGACGCCCTGGAGCGATCGGGCCGGGCCTCCTCGCTGCTGCGGGCCGTCCGGCACGCGTCGGCCTTCCGGCGCGAGTCCGGCATGACCTGGGCGGCGATGGTCCGTGACGGGCTGGCGATGAAGCACGGCAAGGACCTCACGTGGAGCCAGGTCATCCTGGCCGCCAACACCCCCATGCTGCTCAAGGCGTCCATGGTGGACGGCCGGACGGACCTCGGCGTGATGGCCTCCGGGCAGGTCGCGGGGGTGATCGAGGACCTGCCGTCGTGCGCCGAACTCGTCGACCGCCTCATGGCCGAGGCGCGGGCCGCACTCGACGCCCTTCCCGCCGGCTGACCCCGCCCCGCTCCATCGACCGCGTCCCACGGTTCCGCCGGGGTGAAGGCACCCCGGCGGGCTTCTGCCATGCTCGCCTTGCCCTGCTCTCCGCCATGAAACGGACCCACGCCATGCCCATCCAGCGGCTGAACCACGCCGTGCTCTTCGTCTCCGACCTGGAGCGCAGCCTCGCCTTCTACCGCGACGTCCTCGGATTCCGTCCGCTGCCGCAGGCGTTCCCGGGGGCGGCCTTCCTCCAGGCGGCGGGGTCGGCCAACGACCACGACCTGGGGCTGTTCCAGTCCCCCGAGCCGGGTTCCGGGCAGCGCGCCGGGCGGGTCGGCCTGTACCACCTGGCGTGGGAGGTGGACACCCTGGCGGAGCTGGGGCGGATGCGGACGCGGCTCGCGGAGGCCGGGGCCCTGACGGGGGCGAGCAACCACGCCTCCACCAAAGCCCTCTACGCCCGCGACCCGGACGGCATCGAGTTCGAGGTCTGCTGGCTGGTGCCCGACGGCGCGGTGGTCGAGGAGCTGACGACGATGACCTCCCCCACGCTCCCCCTGGACATCGAGGCGGAGATCGAGCGGTACGGTGCGGAGACCCCGGGAGGCCCCCGCACCGATCACGCGGTGTGGCGGCGGCTCTTCGGCCCCCGGGGCGCGGACGGCGTCACAGGCGCTCGATGATCGTCACGTTGGCCTGGCCGCCGCCCTCGCACATGGTCTGGAGGCCGTAGCGGCCGCCGGTGCGCTCCAGTTCGTGGAGCAGGGTGGTGGTGAGCTTGGTGCCGGTCGCGCCGAGCGGATGGCCGAGGGCGATGGCGCCGCCGTTGACGTTGACCTTCTCGGGGTCGGCGCCCGTCTCCTTCAGCCAGGCCAGGACGACGGAGGCGAAGGCCTCGTTGATCTCCACGAGGTCGATGTCGTCGAGGGTCATCCCGGCCTTCTTCAGCGCGTACGCCGTCGCCGGGATCGGCGCCGACAGCATGCGGATCGGGTCCTCGCCGCGCACCGAGAGGTGGTGGACCCGGGCCCGCGGCGTCAGACCGTGCTCCCGGACGGCGCGCTCCGAGGCGATCAGCATGGCCGAGGCCCCGTCGGAGACCTGGGAGGAGACCGCGGCGGTCAGCCGGCCGCCCTCGACCAGCGGCTTCAGGCCGGCCATCTTCTCCAGGGTGGTGTCGCGGCGCGGGCCCTCGTCGGTGGTGACGTCCCCGTACGGAACGATCTCCCGGTCGAAGCGGCCCTCGTCGATGGCGCGGGCGGCCCGCCGGTGCGAGCGCAGGGCGAACTCCTCCATGTCGCTCCGGGAGATGCCCCACTTGGCGGCGATGAGTTCGGCGCCGTGGAACTGGTTGACCGGCTGGTCGCCGTAGCGGGCGCGCCAGCCCGCGGAGCCGGCGTACGGGCCTTCGGTCAGTCCGAGCGGGTCGGCGGCCTGTCGGCTGGCGAAGGCGATGGGGATCATCGACATGTTCTGCACGCCGCCCGCCACCACGAGGTCCTGGGTGCCGGAGAGGACGCCCTGTGCGGCGAAGTGCAGGGCCTGCTGGGAGGAGCCGCACTGCCGGTCGACGGTCGTGCCGGGCACCTCCTCGGGCAGTCCGGCGGCGAGCCAGGCGGTGCGGGCTATGTCGCCGGCCTGGGGGCCGACGGTGTCGAGGCAGCCGAAGACGACGTCCTCGACGGCGGCCGGGTCGGCACCCGCGCGCTCCATCAGCTCCTTCAGCACATGGGCGCCGAGGTCGGCCGGGTGGACGGCGGACAGTCCGCCGTTCCGTCGGCCGACCGGGGTGCGTACCGCTTCGACGATGTAGGCCTCGGCCATGGTCACTCCTTGTTCGTACGGCTTTCGTGCGTCCGATGTCCGTCACGGAGGGCGACGCCCTCCAGCACCATCGACAGGTACTGGCGGGCGATCTCCTCCGGGCTGTGCTGTCCGCCCGGCCGGTACCAGGACGCGGCGACCCAGACGGTGTCGCGCACGAAGCGGTAGGTGAGCCGGACGTCGAGGTCGGTGCGGAAGACCCCGGCGGCCACGCCGCGTTCCAGGGTCCTGAGCCAGGCTTCCTCGAACCTCCGCTGCGAGCCGGCGAGATAGCCGAAGCGCGGCTGCTCGCGCAGGTGCCCGGACTCCTTCTGGTAGATGGCGACGGCGGCGCGGTGCCGGTCGATCTCCCGGAACGATTCGGTGACGAGGGCTTCCAGGGTCTCGCGGGGGCCGAGCGCCGCGGCGAGCACGGCGTCGTAGCGGGCCCACAGTTCGTCCAGGAAGGCGCGGAGGATCTCGTCGAGCATCGACTCCTTGGAGTCGAAGTGGTAGTAGAGGCTGCCCGCGAGCAGGCCGGCCGCGTCGGCGACGCGGCGGACGGTGGTGGCGTCGTACCCCTGGGCGGCGAAGACCTCGGCCGCCGTGTCCAGGATCTCGCGGCGCCGTTCCGGCGCCGGTCTCACGGGTGCTGGCTGCTGACGGAGAGGACCTCTCCCGTGAGGTACGAGGAGTACCCGCTGGCCAGGAAGACGATCACGTTGGCCACCTCCCACGGCTCCGCGTAGCGTCCGAAGGCCTCCCGGGAGGTCAGTTCCTCCAGTAGTTCCGGGGTGGTGACCTTCACCAGGTGCGGGTGCATGGCGAGGCTCGGGGAGACGGCGTTGACCCGTACGCCGTACGCGGCTGCTTCGAGGGCGGCGCAGCGGGTGAGGGCCATCACGCCGGCCTTGGCGGCGGCGTAGTGGGCCTGTCCCTTCTGGGCGCGCCAGCCGACCACCGAGGCGTTGTTGACGACGACGCCTCCGGCGCCCGCGGCCCTCATGCGGCGCAGGGCGGCGCGGGTGCAGCGGAAGGTGCCGTTCAGGGTGACGTCGAGAACCTTGTCCCACTGCTCGTCGGCCATGTCGACCAGGTCGGCCGTGCCGCCGAGGCCCGCGTTGTTGACGACGATGTCGAGGCGCCCGTGGCGCTCGGCGACGAGGTCGAACAGCGCGCCGACCTGGGCCTCGTCGGTGACGTCGCAGGGCAGGGCGGCGACCCGGTCGGCGCCGAACTCCCGGGCCAGCTCGGTCTCGGACTCCTTGAGCCGGCGGGCGTGGGCGTCGGAGAGGACGACCCGGGCGCCTTCCTCCAGGAGTCGTCTCGCGGTCGCGCCGCCGATGCCGGCGCCGGCCGCGGCGGTGACGACGGCGCTGCGGCCGGCCAGCAGGCCGTGGCCCGGTACGTAGGGCGGAGGTGTGTGCGGGGTGGTCACGGGCGGACCTCCTTGGGCAGGCCGAGGACGCGCTCGGCGATGATGTTCCGCTGGATCTCGTTGGAACCGGCGTAGATGGTGTCGGAGCGGGAGAAGAGGTAGAGCCGCTGCCAGTCGGTGAGGTCGTAGGGCTCGCCGGCGGCGAGCATGCCGTCGGCGCCGCAGACGTCCATGGCGAGTTCGCCCAGTTCCCGGTGCCAGGTGGCCCAGAAGATCTTCCCGATGGACGCCTCGGGTCCCGGGGCGCCGACCGCGGCTCCGCCGAGCATGCGGAGGGCGTTGAAGCGGATGGTCTCCAGGCCGATCCAGGCGCGGGCGAGGCGGTCGCGGATCAGCGGGTCGGCGGCGGCGCCGTTGCGCTTGGCGAGCTCGATGACGGCCTCCAGTTCGCGGCGGAAGCCGACCTGCTGGCCGAGGGTGGAGACGCCCCTCTCGAAGCCGAGGGTGGCCATGGCCACCCGCCAGCCGTCGCCGGGGGCGCCGACGATGTGGGAGGCGTGGGTGCGGGCCCCGTCGAGGAACACCTCGTTGAACTCCGAGGTGCCGGTCAGCTGGACGATCGGCCTGATCTCCACACCGGCCTGGTCCAGGGGGACGAGGAGGTAGGACAGGCCTCGGTGGCGGGTCGATCCGGGTTCGGTGCGGGCGACGACGAAGCACCAGTCGGCCTCGTGCGCGAGTGAGGTCCACACCTTCTGTCCGGTGACCGTCCACTCCGTGCCGTCGCGCTCGGCGCGGGTCCTGACGTTGGCCAGGTCGGAGCCGGCGTCCGGTTCCGAGTAGCCCTGGCACCACAGTTCCTCGACGGCGACGATCGGCGGGAGGAACCGCTCGCGCTGTGCGGGGGTGCCGAAGGCGATGAGGGTGGGTCCGAGGAGCTGTTCGCCGATGTGGCCGACGCGGGCGGGGGCGTCGGCGAGGGCGTACTCCTCGTGGAAGGCGACCTGCTGTTCGAGGGTCGCGCCGCGTCCGCCGTACTCCTTGGGCCAGCCGACGCAGGTCCACCCTTCGGCGGCCATGTGCCGCTCCCAGGCGAGGCGTTCGGCGTGTGCCTCGTGTTCGCGTCCGGGGCCGCCGCGGCCGCGCAGGGCGGCGAACTCGCCCGTGAGGTGGGACCGCAGCCAGCCGCGGACCTCTCTGCGGAACTCCTCGACGTCGCTCATGGCCGTACGTTAACCTACCAAACACTTGTTAGGGAAGGAGGGCGGATGTCCGCTGCCCGCACCGCGTCCACGGAACCTGTCCGCTACGCACGCCAAGGCCCGGTGGCCGTGGTCACGATGGACCGGCCCGATTACCGCAACGCCCAGAACTCCGCGATGACGTACGCCCTCGACCGCGCCTTCTACCGCGCGGCCGACGACGACGAGGTGAAGGTCGTCGTGCTCGCCGGCGCGGGGAAGCACTTCTCCGCGGGCCACGACATCGGCACCCCCGAGCGCGACGCCCACCTCCCGTTCGACCGCAAGGCCGGACTCTGGTGGGACCACTCGGACAAGCGGGGCGCGGAGAGCCGCTTCGCCCGCGAGTCCGAGGTCTACCTCGGCATGTGCCGGCGCTGGCGCGAACTGCCCAAGCCGATGGTCGCGTCCGTGCAGGGCGCCTGCGTCGCCGGCGGCCTGATGCTCGCGTGGGTGTGCGACCTCATCGTCGCCGCCGAGGACGCGTTCTTCGCCGACCCCGTGGTCCGCATGGGCATCCCCGGCGTCGAGTACTTCGCCCACCCCTGGGTGATGCCACCGCGCGTCGCCAAGGAGTTCCTCTACACCGGCGACCGGATGGACGCCCGGCGCGCCTACGAGGTCGGCATGGTCAACCGGGTCGTCCCCACCGAGGAACTGACCGCGCGGACCATGGAGTTGGCGGGCAGGATCGCCGAGATGCCCCGCATGGGCCTCGCCCTGACCAAGCGCGCCGTCAACCAGGCCGAGGACCTCCAGGGCCTGCACACCGGCATGGACTCGGTCTTCGGACTGCACCACCTCGCACACGCGCACAACGCCGAGACCGCCCCCGACGCGCTGGGCGGCGTGGACCTCCGCGCGATGCTGCGGCATTCCGGGGAGCACCCCCACCCCCGGAAGGCGGGAGCCTGATGGACCTCGACCTCTCCGCGGCGGACGACGCCTTCCGGGCCGAGGCCCGCGCCTGGCTCGCCGCCCACGTGCCCGACGCACCCCTGCCCTCCCTGGAGACGCGGGAGGGGTTCGCCGCCCACCGCGAGTGGGAGCGGACGCTGTTCACGGAACGCTGGTCGGCGGTCTCCTGGCCCGAGGAGTACGGCGGCCGTGGCGCCTCGATCGTCCAGTGGCTGGTCTTCGAGGAGGAGTACTACGCGGCCGGCGCACCCGGCCGGGTCGGCCAGAACGGCATCAACCTCCTGGCCCCCACCCTCTTCGAGCACGGCACCGACGAGCAGCGCGCCCGCGTCCTGCCGCCCATGGCGAGCGGCGAGGTCGTCTGGGCCCAGGCCTGGTCCGAGCCCGAGTCCGGCTCCGACCTCGCCTCGCTGCGCTCCACCGCCGAACGGACCGACGGCGGCTGGCTCCTGAACGGCCAGAAGACCTGGTCGTCCCGGGCGGCCTTCGCCGACCGCGCCTTCGGCCTGTTCCGCAGCGACCCCGACGCCGGACGGCCGCACCAGGGCCTGACGTACCTGATGTTCCCGCTGGACGCCGACGGGGTCACCGTACGCCCCATCGGACGCCTCGACGGCAAGCCCGCGTTCGCCGAGCTCTTCCTCGACGACGTCTTCGTGCCCGACGAGGACGTGATCGGCGCACCGGGGCAGGGCTGGCGGGTCGCGATGAGCACCGCGGGCAACGAGCGGGGACTGACCCTGCGCAGCCCCGGCCGGTTCACGGCCGCCGCCGAGAGGCTGACCGCGCTGTGGCGGGAGAACGCCGACCCCGCCGACACCGCCGTGCGCGACCGGGTCGCCGACGCCGTCATCGGCGCCCGCGCCTACCGGCTGTTCACCTACGCCAACGCCTCGCGGCTCGCCGCCGGAGAGGGCATCGGCGCCGAGTCCAGCCTCAACAAGGTCTTCTGGTCCGAGCTCGACATCGCGCTCCACGAGACCGCCCTCGACCTCCTCGGACCGTACGGAGAACTGTCCGACGAAGCGCCCGACGCGCCCGCGCACGGCGGCTGGGCCGAAGGCCACACCTTCTCGCTCGCCGGACCGATCTACGCCGGCACCAACGAGATCCAGCGCGACATCATCGCCGAGCGGCTGCTCGGCCTCCCGAAGGGACGCCGGTGATGCGGTTCCTCCTCGACGACGAGCGGCGGGAGTTCGCCCGCTCCCTCGACGCCATGCTCACGGCCGCCGACACCCCCGGCGCCGTACGGGCCTGGGCCGCCGGGGACACCGCGCCGGGCCGCGCGCTCTGGACGCGGCTCGCGGACGCGGGCGTCTTCGCCCTCGCCGTACCGGAACGGCACGACGGCCTCGGCCCCCTGCCGGTCGACACGACCGTCGCCTTCACCGAACTGGGCCGGCACGCCGTGCCGGGACCGCTGGTGGAGACGGTCGCCGCGGCGGCGCTCCTCGACCGGCTCGGAGACGCCGGGGCCGCCACGCTGCTGCCGCAGATCGCCGGCGGCAAGGCGGTCGTCTCGCTGTGCGTGCCCGCCCTCGGCGGGCCCTACGCCCTGGACCCGGACGCCGCCGACGCGGTACTCGTCGTCGAGGGCGACGCCGTACGCCTGGCGGAGACCACCGGCCCCGTCCAGCGTTCGGCCGACCCCGCGCGCCGGCTGGCCCGTCCGCTCGGCGGCACCGTCCTCGCGCGCGGCCCGGTGGTGACCGCAGCGACCGCGCACGCCGCCGACGTCGCCGCCCTGGCCACCGCGGCCCAGTCCCTCGGCCTCGGCCGCGCCCTCCTCGACCGGACCGTCGCGTACGTGCGGCAGCGCACCCAGTTCGGGGTCGCCATCGGCTCCTTCCAGGCCGTGAAGCACCGCCTCGCCGACACGCTCATCGCCCTGGAGTTCGCCCAACCCCTGCTGTACTCCGCCGCCCTGGCCCTGGCGCGGGGAGCGGACCGCGCATCCGCCGAGGTCGCCGCGGCGAAGGTCACGGCGGGCGAGGCCTCGTACGCCGCCGCCCGCACCGCCCTCCAGCTGCACGGAGCCGTCGGCTACACGGAGGAGCTGGACCTCGCCCTGTGGATCCGCAAGGCGCGGCCCCTCCGCGACGCCTGGGGCACCCCGGCGGTCTGCCGCGCCCGCGTCGTCGAGGCCTGCGACCGGCCCGGCGTCCCTCCGACGACGACGGGAGCCGAAGCGTGAGGCCGACGGAGGAAGAGGAAGAACTGCGGTCCGCCGTGCGGGCCGTGCTCCACCGCCACCCGGGGGAGGCGGCCTGGCGGCCGTTGACCCGGCAGGTCGGCGTCGCGGGGCTCGCCGTCCCCGAGGAGTACGGGGGCGCCGGGTGCGGGGCCCGGGAGGTCGGTGTCGTGATGGAGGAACTGGGACGCGAGCTGAGCCCCGTGCCGTACCTCGGCTCCGCGGTGCTCGCCGCGCGGACGCTGCTCGCGTCCGGCGACGACCGCGCCTGCGCGCGGCTGCTGCCGTCACTGGCCTCGGGGGCCGTGGTGGGAGCCGTCGCGTGGGCCGAGCACGGCTCCTGGGATCCGTCCGCCCCACGGGCCGAGGCCGCCCCCGGGCCCGGGGGGACGTGGCGGATCACCGGCACCAAGGAGCACGTGCTGGACGGCGCGGCGGCCGGGGTGCTGCTCGTGGCGGCCCGCTCGGACGCGGGCGTCTCGCTCTTCGAGGTGCCCGGCGACGGCGCGGGCGTGCACCGCGAGACGACCGTGACGATGGACTCCACTCGGGCGCAGGCGCGCGTCGTCCTCACCGCGGCGGAGGGCCGGCTCGTCGGAGGCGACGGCGACGGCGCCCGCGTGCTCTCGCACGTACTGGACCTGGCCTGCACGGCGCTCGCCGCCGAACAGGTCGGCGCCGCCGCGCGCTGCCTGGAGCTCACCCTCGCGTACGCGGGCGAGCGGATCCAGTTCGGCCGCCCCATCGGCTCGTTCCAGGCGGTCAAGCACCGCCTCGCGGACGCGTACGTCCAGGTGGAGTCGGCGCGCTCGGCCGCGCTCGGCGCGGCCTTCGCGGCCGCCGCGGGCGCCCCCGAGCTGCCCCGCCTGGCGGCCGCCGCCAAGTCGGCGTGCTCGGAGGCGTTCTCGGCGGTGGCCGCCGAGACGATCCAGCTGCACGGCGGCATCGGCATCACCTGGGAGCACGACGCCCACCGCTACTTCAAGCGCGCGCACGGCTCGGCCCACCTGTTCGGCCCGCCGGCCTGGCACCGCGCCCGGCTGGCGGCCGCCCTGGGGCTGCCCGCGACGTGACGTCGCGGAGTCAGGCCCGTTCGCCGGCGGAGGGGGAACGGGCCGTGACGAGTCCGGTCTCGTACGCGGTCACCACGGCCTGGACACGGTCGCGGAGGCCCAGTTTGGCGAGGATGCGGCCGACGTGGGTCTTCACCGTCGTATCGGACAGGTACAGGCGCTGCGCGAGTTCGGCGTTGCTCAGGCCTTGGGCCAGCAGCCGCAGGACCTCCAGCTCACGGGGGGTCAGGATCGCCAGGTCGCGGTGCAGGTCGGCCGCCTCGCCGACCGGGGCGGTGCGCGCGTGGCGCTCGACGAGGCGGCGGGTGATGGTGGGTGCGAGGAGCGCGTCGCCGGTGCGGACCAGGTGGACCGCGGCCACGAGGTGTTCGGGGGTGACGTCCTTCAGGAGGAAGCCGCTCGCCCCCGCGGACAGGGCCTCGTAGACGAGTTCGTCGAGGTCGAACGTGGTCAGGATGATCACGCGCGGCTGGTCGGCGGCGCCCGTGAGGATGCGCCGGGTGGCCTCCAGGCCGTCCGTCCCCGGCATGCGGATGTCCATCAGGACCACGTCGGGCCGGGTGCGGCGGACGGCGGCGACGGCCTCGGCGCCGTCGGGCACCTCCGCGACCACGTCGACGCCGTGGGCCTCGAGGATCATCCGGAAGCCGGCGCGGACGAGCGCCTGGTCGTCCGCGATGACCACGCGCAGGGGGTCGTTCACCTTGTCTCCCTCACGCCGTCTCCAGGGGTACGCGTGCGGTGACACGGTAGCCGCCGGTGAGGCGGCGACCCGTGTGCAGGGTGCCGCCGTAGACCGCCAGCCGCTCGCGCAGCCCGATCAGTCCGCGCCCGTTTCCCGTGGTGGCGGCGGCGCGTGGGCTGCCGCCGGTGTCGGTGACCTCCACGCACAGGCGGTCGGCGCCGTAGTCGAGGGTCACGGCCGCGCTCGCGCCGCCCGCGTGCTTCACGGTGTTCGTCAGTGCCTCCTGCACGACCCGGTAGAGGGCGAGGCTGATGCCGGACGGCACGTCGCGCGGGGTGCCGGTGGCGTGCAGGGTGACGGGGGTGCCGGCGTGCCGCACCCGGGCGACCAGCGATTCCAGCTGGTCGAGGCCGGGTTGCGGGTCGAGGTTCGCGGTGGCCGGGGCGGCGCCGTCCTCGGCGTCCATGGTGAGCAGCCCCATCGTGTGCCGCAGTTCGGACAGCGCCGTCCGGCCGCTCGCCTCGATGGCGAGGAGGGCTTCGCGGGTCCGGTCGGGGGCGATGTCCAGGACCGTGCGGGCGGCACCGGCCTGGATCACCATCATGCTGACGTTGTGGGTCACCACGTCGTGCAGCTCGCGGGCGATGCGCGCCCGCTCCCGCTCGGCGGCGCGGCGGAGTTCCTCGGCCTGTTCGCGTTCGAGCGCGGCCGCCTGCGCCCGGCTCTCGGCGGTGCGCACCTTCCAGGTGCGCATCCCGTTCGCCGCGAGCACGAGCGGGACGAGGACCATGAGCGGGACGTATTTGGTGGGGACCGAGGACGAGACCGTCAGCAGTTCCAGGTGGGTGATCGAACCGTTCGCGAGGAGCAGCGCCGGGAGACTCGACAGCGTGGCCACCCGGTAGGGGCTGTAGACGGCCGCGGTGTAGGCCGCGACGACGCCGGCGTAGAAGGTGATCCGCTGGGCGTCGTACGGCGTCAGCGCGGTCGCCGCCGTCACGGTCCACAGCACGGCCAAGGGGTACCTGCGGCGCAGCACCAGGGGCGCCGAGGCGAGGACCGTCAGGGCGATCACGGCGGCCGTGGTCGCCGTCTCCGAACCGAGCACGAGCGGGGCGATGCCGTCCCGGGCGCCCCGCATCCGTTCCGGCCCCTGGTCCACGGCGTACGACAGCAGCACGGCGGACAGGACCAGCGCCAGGACCGCGTCGAACGCCAGGCCCGACCGGGTCGGCCGCGGCAGCGGGCCGGTCGGCCGCTTCAGCAGCGCGACCCCGTCGCGCAACCGGCCCGCCGGTGACGTGCTGTTCATCGCGCCATTGTCGCCGACCCCCTACCCGGGCACACCCTCCTCGGGGCGCATCGCGCGTACGCCTCTCGTCTACGTCTCGGGGAGGACCCGGCGCGTTCTCGTCGCCGCGGCGGACGCGAAAGCGCACGGCTCGCGGGCGCGGTCGGTGGGCCGCCCTGCTCGGCTCCCGGCTTCCGCCGCCGAGGCCGGTGGGCCTCGGGTTCGCGGGGATTTCCCGGCCGCCGACGACGAATCGTGTCAGGGGTCTTCCAGAACCATGCGACATGTGAAATTTTACACGTCACATGTCAAGTGCCCGTGACTGTTTGCCCAGCACGTGGCCCCAACGGCCCCGGAGGCCCCCACAGATGCATCCCTTCCGGATATCGAAGACCGGCGCGCGAAGACTTCCCGTACTCGGCGTGGCCGTCTGCATGACGCTCGGTCTGTTCGCACCGCAGAGCCAGGCCGCGCCCGTGGACCCGACCGCCGGGGCCGGTGCGAACGCGGGCGCCGCCGCCTCGGCACCCCGGGCGATCCCCGTGCCCAAGTCGCCCCACGCGATCAACGCCAACCCCCGCTTCCGGCTCTCGTCACAGGACGGGGCCGAGGAGTCCGCACCCGCACCCGCACCCGCCGCCAAGACCGGTAAGTGGTCGGCGTCCGCGGCGGCGGACGCGTGCGGCGACCTGTCCGGCGTCGTCAACGCGACGGGCGCGGCGCTGGTGCAGCAGCTCAAGGCCCTCCCCCGGATCAGCTGTACCTACCCGCTGTTCGACCTCACCGGGGAGAACGCGCGGAAGGCCTTCCGCGAGGCCCAGATGGTGACCGTCGCCGACGCGCTGCGCGACGACTCCGCCAGGTACGCGGGCAACAACAGTGCCTCCACCGGCCAGTTGGTGATGTTCCTGCGCGCCGGCTACTACGTGCAGGAGAACAACGCGGACGCCGTCGGCGGCTACGGCACGGCCCTGAAGGGCGCGGCGCGCGGCGCACTGGACGCCTTCTTCGCCTCGCCGCGCAGCAAGGACGTCACGGACGCCAACGGCGAGATCCTCAACGAGGTCGTCACCCTGATCGACAGCACCCAGGAGGCGGGCCGGTACGCCGGCGTCGTCAAGTGGATGCTCGGCAGCTACGACGGCACGTGGCCCGGCCAGATGAACCTGGCGATGCAGCACGTCGAGTGGGTCGTCTCGAACGGCTTCAAGGCCAGGAACGACGACCGCGGCTGGCGTGCCGCCCTCAAGGCCGACCCCGCCGTCCTCGACACCTGGGCCGGCTTCATCACGCGCAACGGCGCCCAGCTGAACCGCCTCGACGTCGTCAGCAACGTCGGCCGCTACCTCGGCTACGCCCTCGACGTCCCCGAGCTCAAGGACCGCGTCCGCCCGCTCCTCAAGGACCTGATCAACCGGTACCCGAACGTCGGCCCCACCGCGCCGATCACCATGAACCTGGGCTGGTACACGCGCCAGTACGACCGGAACAACTGCGCGGCCTACGCCATCTGCGACCTCGGCGAGCGCGTGCTGCCCCTGGTCCTGCCCACCCAGCACACCTGCAACCCGGAGCTGAAGATCCGCGCGCAGGACGTCTCCCCCGACCAACTGGCGAGCACCTGCACGAGCCTGGTCAACCAGGACGCCTACTTCCACCGGATCATCGGCGACAAGGGCGCGATCCCCGGTGACGTGAACACGAACCTGGAGGTCGTCGTCTTCGACGACTACACCCAGTACGCGCTGTACGCCTGGGCCATCTACAACATCGACGTCGACAACGGCGGCATGTACGAGGAGGGCAACCCGTCCGTTCCCGGCAACCAGGCCCGCTTCATCGCCCACGAGGCCCACTGGCTGCGCCCGGACTTCCAGATCTGGAACCTCAACCACGAGTACACCCACTACCTCGACGGCCGCTACAACATGTACGGCGACTTCGAGGCAGGCATCACCACGCCCACCATCTGGTGGGTCGAGGGCATCGCCGAGAACATCTCGTTCGGCTACCGAGGCGAGCGCAACGCCGACGCCATCGCCGAGGCCGGCAAGCGGACGTACAAGCTCAGCGACCTGTTCGACACCGTCTACGGCCAGGAGGAGGACCCCGAGGTCAACTCGAACCGGGTCTACCGCTGGGGCTGGCTCGCAGTCCGCTACATGCTCCAGAAGCACCCCGCGGACGTCCGGACCGTGCTCGGCGCCTACCGCACGGGTGACTGGACCGGCGCCCGCACCTTCCTGAAGCAGACCGTCGGCACCCGCTACGACGCGGACTTCGCGACCTGGCTCACGACCGACTGCGCGACGAACGACTGCGGTCCGCTGCCCGAGGCCACGGCCGCCCCCGCCCCCCTCTGCACCCTCGGCGACCCGCGCCAGTTCGACCAGAACTGCCGCCGTGACGGCCTCGCCGCCTCCGCCGGCAACTACAGCTACCACTTCGTCTACCTGCCGGCCGGCGTCAAGCAGCTGACCATCACCAGCAGCGGCGGCACCGGCAACGCCGACCTGTACTACGGCGGCGGCAGCTGGGCCACCACCGGCAGCCACCAGGCCAAGTCCACCAACGCCGGCAACGGCGAGACGCTGACCATCGACAACCCGCCCTCCGGCTGGGTCTACTTCAGCCTCGCCGCCGCACAGGACTTCAGCGGGGTGAGCCTCTCCACCCAGTCCAAGTAAGCGCAACCGTTCGCCGGTGCCCATCCGGGCACCGGCGCCCTGCGCACGCTGCGCGACCCGGACGCGCCGGAGGTGGAAGGGGACGACGAGGAAGAAGGCTTCTGACACCTACTCGCTGGTCATCCCGTCGCTTCCGCGGCAACGCCCGGCTGCGGCCGGGTCCGCATACCCCAGCGGGCAAGAGATGGGCCGGTAGCGCCCACTGCCGCGAAGAACACCGCCAGCAGCAGCCAGCCTTTCGTGCCGAGGCCGAGCACCACCGTGGTGAGGATCGCGGGGGCGAGAGCCTGACCCGCGCTGAAGCCGAGACCGAAGACACCTTGGTACTGGCCCTGGGCGTGGTCGGGGGCAAGACCGAAGCCCAGGGCGAAGCCCGCCGATGACTCCCAGACCTCTCCCAGGCTGTGGACGAAGATCGCGGTCAGGACCAGTCCTGCCGCGGCCCAGACCGGGGTGTACGCCGCCAGCGCCATCATCGGGCAGCTGACGAGGAAGAGCAGCCCCGCCGTGCGAAACGCCCGGCCGCCGTCGTGCGGGGTCTCGATACGCGAGCCGATCCTGGTCTGCATCACCACACAGAAGAGGGAGTTGACGGCGAACAGCGCGGCCACCGTCCAGCGCGGCGCTTCGGTGTGCTCGGAGATCCAGATCGGCAGGAGCAGCGAGACCGTCGGGTACTGCAGTCCCATGGCCCCGTAGAGGGCGGTGAACGCCAGGAAGGGACGATCCGTGAGGACGAGCCAGCGCCGCTGTTGCGGCGGTGCTGCCAGTACCGGATAGCGGGGCAGCAGGAGCAGAAGCACCGCGCACAGGGCGAAGCTCGCCGCGTTGCCGAGGATCAGCGCGACATAGGCGCCGCGGGTGTCCGCGGCCAGCGCCAGCCCCGCACCCACCGTTCCCAGGATGACGCCCAAGTTGACGAACGTGCGCAGCTTCGCCCGGAACAGGGCCGGGCGATCACCCCCGACCCGGACCACCAGAGCGCCCGCCGCCGCCCCGCCGGCCGCCGCGGCGATCTGGTCGACCGTCGCGATGACCGTGAGCGCGGTCCAGCTCTCGACGAGGACGAGGGCCGCCATCGACACCGCCTGGACCGCGAGGGCCGACATCATGATCGTGCGCGCGCCGCGCCGGTCGGCGAGATGCCCGCCGGGTATCCCCGCGCACAGGCCGATCACTCCGGCGATGGTGAGCGCGGCGCCGACCTGCACCGCGGGCAGGCCCACGACCAACGTGAAATAGAGCGCCGACGCCGCGTTGAACAGACCATTGCCGACTCGGTTGACGAAACTGGCGGCGATCAGCACGCGCTCCGGCCTGCTGTCCCCCACTAAGCGGCCTATTCGGCCTGCCAGGCTGCCCTTGATCATGGACGGCAGGCTAACAGCGGCCGCTGATCCACCAGCAGTCGCACCAAGATCGCGTGCTTTGGTTGCGCCACGGGGCCGGACGAGGAGCGCTCCAGCGCCCGAAGTTCCGCGTGCTCCTCGACTACGCCCGGCCGGGCGACACCGTGCAAGCGGCCCGCCCCACGGCGGGCGGCCCGGCCGCAGCGCGGCGGCCGGGCGGCACAGGTCACCAGTCGTTGGCGTTGACGTACGATGCCGAGCCTCGCCGGATCGTCCGGCCTGTGGCCGTGCGGGCGCACGGCCACAGGCGTGCTCGCACGATCGCTCGCGTGCACATCCCCCGCAGGTGCCGTACGGGCGCGAGGAGAGGCCGACGGCTCCCGCCGCCGGCCTCTCGGGTCGGCTGTCACCGGTCAGTGCTCGAGGGCGTCGCGCGCCTTCTGCACGGCCTGCTTCGGGTCACCGGCGACCTGCTCGGCGCGGCCCTTCGCCTCCGGGCTTTCGTTGCCGACGGCCTTGCCGGTGGCCTCCTTCGCCTTGCCCTTGGCCGTCTTTCCCATGTTCTCGGCCTTCCTGCCCGTGGCCGTCCCGGTCGCCTCTCAAGGAAGCCGGTGGGTGCCGAGGGTTCGAGGGGCCTGGGCGTCAGGGCCGGGCTGCGCTGGCTTCGACCTCGAACAGCACGTCGGGCGTGGCCAGGCTCGCTACGCCGATGAGCGTGTTGACGGGCGGCTTCGACCCCCAGCCCTCCGCGATGGCGGCGCCGATCGGCGCGAGCTTGGCGACGTCGTGGTTCACCACGTACGTCCGCAGCTGGACGACGTGGCCGAGGTCCAGCCCATGGGCGGCGAGCGCGACGCCGAGGTTGCGGAACGCCTGCTTGACCTGCTCGGCGAAGTCGGGCGAGACGACCGCGCCGTCCGCGTCCGATCCGTACTGTCCCGCGACGAGGACCAGTTGCGTACCCTCGGGCACGGCGGCGGTGTGGCTGTAGCCGAACGGGACCGGGTCGTGCAGGCCGTCCGGGTTGGCAAGGGTGTGTGCCATGGGGTCACTTTCTCCTGGGCGATGTGCCTCTGTGTCGTGCTGAAGCCTCCCAGCGAATACACGACACCCCCTGTCATGTATGTCGGTAGAGTTTCCGGATGCGCGCCGATCGGCTGGTCTCGCTCGTCCTGCTGCTGCGGCAGCACGGTCGGCTCTCGGCGACCGCGCTCGCCCGCGAGTTGGAGGTGTCCACCCGCACCGTGCTGCGCGACATCGAGGCGCTGTCCTCGGCCGGCGTCCCCGTCTACGCCGAGCGCGGCCGGAACGGCGGATTCGCCCTGCTGCCGGGTCTCCAGACCGAGCTCACCTCCCTGAACCACGACGAGGCACTCGCCCTGCTGGTCGCCGGATCCCGGCGCGGCGCGCAGGCGTTCGGGCTCGGACCCGCGCTCGCCTCCGCCATGCGCAAGGTCGTCGACGCGCTGCCGGAGGACCACCGGGCCGTCGCCGCCGGCGCGACCCGCCGCCTCCTCATCGACCCGGAGACCGACCTCCTCGCCCGCCGCCAGGTCACGGAGGACGTACCCGACGCCGTGGTGACCGCGGTCCGCCGCGCCGTCTTCTCCGGACACCGGCTCCGCATCCACTACGCGGCCGTGGACCAGCCCCCGAAGTGGCGCACGGTGGACCCCGTCGGTCTGGTCACCGCACACGGCCAGAGCTACCTGCTCGCCACGAGGTCCGGAGAGGACCGCACGTACCGGCTGTCCCGCGTCCTCGACGCGGAACAACTCCCCGAACCGGCCCGGCGACCCGACCGCGTCGACCTCGACCAGGCCTGGCACGAACGCAGTACGCGCTTCCGGACCGGCGGCGACCGCGTCACCGTGCTCCTCCGCCTGGACCCCGCCCGGCGCCAGGACCTCGTCGCCACCGCGCTGACCGTCCTCACCGAGGAGACCGACCCGGACGGCCTGCTGCGCCTGCAGGTGACCTTCCAGGACCCCCGACACGCCACCTGGGCACTGTGGCGCCTCGACACCGACGCCGAAGCCCTCACCCCGCAGTGGCTGCGCGACTCCCTACGGGACCGCGCCACCGCCCTCGCCACCCACTACGGCGCGCCGCCGCCCGCCTAGTCGTCGCCCACGCCGCCGGTCCCGGGTCACCAGGCCCAGGTCACCGCTCACCGGTCACCGCGAGTGCACCCGCAGCAGCGTGTGGCCCGCCACGTCCTCCGTCACCCCCCACAGCGCGGCATGGGTGGCCAGGCGCTCGGCCAGTGCGTCCCGCAGGGCGTCGGCCCTCCCCCACGTTCCGTACAACTTGCTCTCGGTCAGCACCACGGGCTTCAGCCCCGTGGTGAGAACCGCCTCCCACGTCGCCGCCGCGACCCCGGGAGTGTGCGGGCTCCGGAAGTCGTCCAGCGCGATCACCCCGTCCTCGATCAGCACCTCACGCGCGGCGGCGATGTCCGCGCGCACGTGGTGGTACAGATGCGAGGCGTCGACGTGTACGAAGCGACAACTTCCGGCCCCCACATGCCCGGTGATGCCGGCGGACGACCCCTGCACCACCGTCGGCAACCGCCGGTGGAACCGCAGATAGTTCGCCTCGAACACCTGCCGGGTCAGCGTCGGGTAGTACACCCGCATCTCCGTGGCCGTCGACTCGTCCGGCGCCTCCCCGGCATCGAACAGGTCACACACGGTGAACCTCTCGCCCTCGGCGGCGTGATACCCGATGACGATCGCGCTCTTCCCCTTGTAGACGCCCAGTTCCAGCAGGTCGCCACGCGTCCCGAGCTCGCGCTGACGCTCCAGGAGCCACCCGAAGACGAACCGGTCGGCGTCGAAGAACCACCCCTCGACCTCGTCGAGCCGATCGGGCGTGAGCAGCGGCGGGGCGGTGTCCTGTGCGGTCATGACAGGTCCTCGTGTCTGTGCGTGGGGGGTGTCCGCCCTCCCGGCGGAGCGCGGGTCCGGGGGGTGTGTGCCCTCGGGGCGGCCGAGACTACGGTCCCTCCGTCCGCCTCCCCCGCGCGCCGGTCCCCCGCCACGCACAACGTCCACACGACAGGCTCAATCCCTTCCGGAACGGCCGCGCGGAAGCCCGCGCGCGACGATACTTCCGCGGAGGACGACCGGGGAGCCGCGCGAGCAGCGGCCGGGAGGGGGAGCTGCACAGGTGGGCATAGCCATGGTCGACGCGATCGGACTGGGCAAGAGGAACGGGCGGCGGGCGGCGGAGTTGACCCGGCGCGAGGAACGGCTGGCCCAGGACGTGGCCGTCGAGGCAGCGGCGCAGGAGCGCGCCCGCCGCCGCGCGTACGACAAGGCGCTCGTACCGTTCGGTGACGTGTTCTCCCATCTGAGGAACATCGGTCCGGACGATCTGGAGGCCGTCGCCGAACCCCCGGGGTCGGAACCGGCGGACGCGGAGGTACGCCGCGTCCGCTCGGACGCGGTGCGCGCCGTCGCCACGCTGGCTTTCGGCGTCGGGGCCTCGGTCGGCTTGAAGGCGGGCACGATCGCCGCGGTGGGGGCGTTCGCCACCGCGTCCACGGGTACGGCCATCTCCGGCCTCTCCGGGGCGGCCGCGACGAGTGCCGTCCTCGCGTGGCTGGGCGGTGGCTCACTGGCGGCGGGTGGGGGCGGGATCGCCGCGGGCACCCTGGTGCTCGGCGGCATCACGGCCGCGCCCGTACTCCTCGCGGCGGGCGGCCTCATCAGCTGGAAGGGGCGCAAGGACCTTCGCGAGCGGCGCGCCGCCGCCGCCCTTCTCAAGGAGCACGCCGCTGAGCTCCGGGTCCGCGAGGCAGGCGCCGCGGCCTGGTGCAAGCACAGCCGTCAGGTACGGCAGCTGCTGGACGGTCTCCGCAAGGAGGTGCGGCGCGGGCTGCGCGCGGTGGGGGGCCTGGTGGACGGTCAGGACGACTACTCCGCCTACACGCCAGCGCAGCGGGCCGAAATCGACCTGCTCACCGCTCTGGCCGGTGACCTGGTCGCCGTCCTGCGGACCCCGATGGCCGACGACGACGGTCGGGTGCCGGATCTGTCGCGGCGCGTGGTGAGGGAGGTCCGGAGGCGGCTCGCCGCCATCAGACGCGCGCGGTGAGCGGCCGGCGGGACCGAGGACGTGCGGCGGTGCGCTGCCGGGAGCGGTCGGCGTCGCCGGGTGCGTGCCCGTCGACGGCGGGCCCGCGCTATCGCTTCGGCGGAAGCCGCTCGACCGCGACGAGGGCCGCGTCGTCGCCGAGGTGGCCGCCGGCGAAGGACTGGAGGTCGGCTCGCAGGTGGCCGAGGAGGGTGGGCGGGTCGTCGCCGGCCCAGGTGGGGAGGCGTTCGGTGAGGGGGTAGAAGGCGCGGGTGTGGTCGCGGGCTTCGATGACGCCGTCCGTGTAGAGCAGGAGGACGTCGCCGGTGTCGAAGGGGAAGGTCTCGACGGTCACCTGGGGGGTGAGGACGTCGGACAGGCCGAGCGGGGGGCTCGCGTCGGTGGCGTCGAGGGGGATGACGCGCCCGTTGCGGAGGATCAGGGGTGGCGGGTGTCCGCAGTTCACGAGGCGTACGACGGGCTCGTGGTCGGGGATGTCCAGGACGAGCGCGGTGACGAACGCCTCGTCGGTGTCGTCGGCGGCCGGGTCGTCGGGGCCGGGGGGTTCCTCGGGCTCGGGGGTGGCCTCCTCCATGGAGCCGACGCCTGCCTCCAGGTGCCCGACGAGTTCCGGCAGTTCCTGCTCGCGCCGGGCGGTGACCCGGAAGGCGCCGAGGACGAGTGAGGCCTCGCTGATGGCGTCGAGGCCCTTGCCCCGGGCGTCGCCGATGAGGAGGCGGGTCCCGGTCGCCGTGCGGGCGGCGGCGTACAGGTCGCCGCCCATCTGCGCCTCCTCCTCGGCCGCCAGGTAGACGGAGGCGATGTGCAGGGGTCCGGCGTGGTGGGGAAGGGGGCGGAGGACGACGCTCTGGGCGGCGTGGGCGATGGACCGGAGCCGGGTCACCCGGGTCTCGTCACGCTCGCGGAGGTAGGAGAAGAAGGTGACGATGATCGAGATGAGGACGAGGGCGACGATCTGGTAGGTGTGGTTGAGGTCCGTGAAGCTCGTCCGGGCGATGGCCACGACCGACTGCGCGAGCACCGCGACCGCCCCCACGAAGGCGGTCATGCGCGGTCCCGCGAACGACGCCGTCACCGCCGGCGCGGCGATGAGGAACGGTCCCAGGTGCACCTCGGGGGGAACCAGGACGTCCACCACGGTGACCGCCGCGATCAGCGCGAAGGGGACGGCGAGCAGCATTCGGCCGTGACGCCGGGTGAGGCGTGGGACGAAGGCGCTGCGGCGGGAACCCATGGGAAAGGCATACCTCAGGTCACGCGGCATGTCCTGTTGCCCGGCGCCGTGCCCGACGAACGGTCCGCGTCGTGCGACGTCCCGTGTCCGCCCTCCCGGGGTCCGGCCTGCCCTCCGGGGTCCCCGTGCCCGGCCTCCGTGTCGTCCGGCCTCCTTGCCGTCCGGCCTCCGTGACCGGCCTGCTCGGGCGGCGCCCCGTGTCCGCCCTCCCGGGGTCCGGCCTGCTCGGGCGGTCCACCGTGTCCGGGCCCGCCGGGGGGCGGCCTGTCCGGACACGGGGGGGGCGGCGGCCGTCAGAGGGCGAAGGTCGTCACCACCGCCGCGTGGTCGGACGGCCAGGTGTTGGCCGAGACGTCCGGCCAGGGCGTCGGCGTGCCCGTGACGAGCGTGTGGGAGGTGAGGACGCGGAGGCCGCGGGCGTTGTGCAGGACGTAGTCGATGCGGTCCTGCGGTTCGGGGCGGCCGGCGTGCTCGCCCGGCTCGGGGTGGACGGGGTGGATCGGCGACCAGGTGTGGCCGGGGTCGGTGCGGGGGTCGGGGTGGGCCTCGCGGTAGGAGTCGCGGAGGCCGGCCTCGGCGGCGGCGGCCGTCACCGGCCAGGGGACGTCGGGCCAGTCGAGGTGGGAGGCGGCGTTGAAGTCGCCGACCAGGACGACGGGGCGGCGCTCCCCCGCCTCCTTCGCGATGCGCGCGAGCGCGTCCCGTATCTGCTCCAGGCGCATGTCCTCGTGGGCGACCAGCTCGTCGGCCGGCAGCCCGTCGAAGGCGGCCTCGTAGGGCCCGTACGGGGTGTAGTGGAGGTGCGCGGTCCACACGTCCACCTCCAGGTCGTCGTGGACCCGGAGGCGTACTCCCGCCGCGCCGTAGAAGCCCACGTCGGGGTCGCCGAGGCGGGCGACGACGGGGTGGCGGCTGAGGACGCCGAGGTTCTCGCCCGCGGTGTGGTGGTGCCAGCCGAGCGCGTCGGCGAGCTCACGGGTGGCGGTGCCGCCGGTCTCCTGGAGGCCGACGACGTCGGCGCCGGACGCGCGGATGGCGGCGATCTGCTTGGCCCGGTGGTCGTCGACCATGGCGCCGCCGAGCCACAGGTTCCAGCTCATCACGGTGAGGCGGCCGCCGGTCAGGCCGCGCAGCAGTGCGGGGGTGACGCCGGTGAGGCCCTCGTTCCGGACCGTCCGGCGGGGGCCGGGGGCGATCGGGGCGAGGGAGGGCACGGCGAGCACCGTGCAGCCCGCGGCTTCGGCCGACGCGACGCCGGTGGGGGTGTCCTCGACGGCCACGCAGTGCGCGGGGTCGACGCCGAGGGCACGGCAGGCGGCCAGGTAGGGGTCGGGCTCGGGCTTGGTCCGCTCGGTGTCGTCGGCGGTGACGGACACGGTGAAGGCCGGCGCGCCGAGGGCGGCGAGTGCGGCGAGCACGGTCTCGGCGACGGACCGCGGCGAGGCGGTGACCAGCGCGGTGGGCACCTCGTCGCGGGCGAGCGCGGCGAGCAGGTCGAGGGCCCCGGGCCGGGGCTCGACGCCGGCCGCGACCCGGGCCGCGAACTCGCGGTGCAGTTCGTCCGCCAGCCGCTCGGCGGCCGGGGCACTGGGGGCGGCGGCCAGCCAGGCGGCGGTGTGCTCGACGGGGCGGCCGAGGACGTCGGGGCGGTCGGCCTCGGTCAGGGCGCGCCCCGCGACCTGTTCCACCGCCTGCCACCACAGGCCCTCGGTGTCGACGAGCGTGCCGTCCATGTCGAACAGGACGGCGTGAAGTGCGGGCACGTTGGTCTCTTTCTCTGTTCCGCCGGCGCGCGGTGCGCCGGCTGTCAGGTCACGCGGGACCGGTGGGTCGCGGCCCCTGCGTCAGCCTGCCCTGCGGGGCGCGACGAGCACAGGGTGTTCGCGCAGGGCGAGCCGCACGGGCCGGCCGGCGGTGAGCGCGGCGGCCTCGTGGGTGGGCAGGTCGGCCTTCACCTCGGTGCCGTCGGCGGATCCGCCCTCGATCCGTACGGTGAGCCGGGTCGTCGCCCCGAGGAAGGCGGTGGCGGTGATCCGGCCGGTGCCCGCGTCCGCCGGCGCGTCCGCGTCCCCGGCGGGGTCGCCGTCGGTGACCCGTACGTCCTCGGGCCGGACGAGCACGTCCACGGCGCCGCTCGCGGGCGCCTCGCCGTCCACCGGGAGTCGCCGGCCGAGTACGTCGACGGTGCTGCCGTCGAGGTCCCCGGGGATCCGGCTCATGGTGCCGACGAACTCCGCGACGAACGCGGTCGCGGGGCGCCCGTACAGCTCGGCGGGCGGCGCGCACTGCTCCAGGCGGCCGGCGCGCAGCACGGCGACCCGGTCGGCCATGGACAGCGCCTCTTCCTGATCGTGCGTCACGAAGAGGGTGGTGATGCCGAGTTCGCGCTGGATGCGGCGGATCTCCTCGCGCAGGCTGAGCCGTACCTTGGCGTCGAGCGCGGAGAGCGGCTCGTCGAGGAGCAGGACGCGCGGGCGCAGGGCGAGGGCGCGGGCGAGCGCGACGCGCTGCTGCTGGCCGCCGGACAGCTGGTGGGGGTAGCGGCCGCCCTTGTCCCCGAGGCCGACGAGGTCGAGCAGTTCCGCGGCCTGCTTCCGGCGCGCGGCCTTGGCGACCTTGCGCATCCGCGGGCCGAAGGAGACGTTGTCGAGGCAGTCGAGGTGGGGGAAGAGGCTGTACGACTGGAAGACCATGCCCGCGTCGCGGCGGTGGGCGGGCACCCGGGTGATGTCCTCGCCGTCGACGAGGACCGCGCCGGAGTCGGGCTGCTCGAAACCGGCGAGCATGCGCAGGGCGGTGGTCTTGCCGCAGCCGGACGGGCCGAGCAGGGCGAGGAGTTCGCCGGGTGCGGCGGTGAGGTCGAGGCCGTCGAGGGCTGTGGTGGCGCCGAACCTGCGGCTCAGGCCCCGGAATTCGACGGTCGCGGCGCCGGTGTCCGTACGCGGTGCGAGGGGGGTGGTCACGCTCATGGTCATCCCTTGGGGGTCAGGACTGGAGGTCATGCCTCGGAGGTACGGGTACGGCGGCGCCCGCCCGCGCCGGCGAGGGCGAGCAGCAGCAGCCAGGTGACGAGCAGGCTGAGCACGGACACGGCGACGGACATCTGGGCCTGGGAGCCGGAGATGTTGACGATCCAGACGGCGAACGGCCGGAAGCCGAGCAGCTGGGCGACCGTGTACTCGCCGAGGACCAGGGCCAGGGTGAGGAAGGAGGCGTTCATCAGCGCGCCGCGCAGGTTGGGCAGGACGGCGCCGACGAGGGCCTGGACGCGGCCGGCTCCGCAGCTGCGGGCGGCCTCGACGAGGGTGCGGACGTCGATCGCGGCGAGCCCGGCGTCGAGGGCCCGGTGGACGAAGGGCAGGGCCATCACCACGTACGCGAGGACGAGCACGACCGGGAAGTCGGGGTTCTGCAGGGCCACGAAGGTCTGGAACAGCGGGGTCCGCGAGAGGTGCTCGGGGCCCCACTCGAGGACGGTGCCGAGCCCGGCGACGAAGGCGATGGGCGGGACGACGAGCGGCAGCGAGCACACCGCCTCGACGACCGGCCGCAGCCGGGGCGCGCCGAGCCGCAGGGCGACCATGGCGGGCACCATGAGGAGCAGCACGACGACGATGGTGACGGCGGCGAGTCCGAGGGACAGCAGCAGGCTGGTGGCGAAGCCGTCGGTGGTGAGGATCTTCGTGTACGCGTCGAAGGTGAGGCCCTGGCCGGGTACGTCGACGGTGAAGACGACGGAGGCGGCCAGCGGCACCAGGAAGTACAGGCCGGCGAGGCCGAGGGCGGCCCAGCGCCACGGGGAGGGTGATCGGTTCAGGCGAGCCATCGCGTGCTCCGGCGTTGCAGGGGCAGATAGACGGCCATGACGAGCCCGGCGATGACGATCATGTCGAGGCTGAGGGCGAGCGCCACGTTCTCCTGGCCGACGAGGACGTTACCGGAGAGGGCGTCGGAGATCTGCAGGGTGACGAGGGGGACGGCGCTGCCGACCATCGCGGCGGCGGTGGCGTAGGCGGCGAAGGCGCTGCCGAACAGCAGCACGAGGCCGCCGAGCAGGCTGGGCAGCAGCACGGGCAGGGCGACGTGCCGCCAGTACTGGAGGGCGGTGGCGCCGTTGTTGCGGGCTGCCTCGCGCCATTGGGTGCGCAGTCCGTCGAGGGCGGGGGTGATGGTCAGGACCATCAACGGGATCAGGAAGTAGAGGTAGACGATGACGAGGCCCCAGAAGCTGTAGAGGCTCCAGCCGTGGTCGGCGAGGCCGAGCCGGGTGGTGAGGACTCCGGAGTTGCCGAGGGTGGCGACGAACGCGAAGGCGAGCGGCACGCCGCCGAAGTTGGCGAGGACGCCGGAGGCGGTGAGCACGGCCTCGCGCAGGGCGCGGGAGCGGGAGGTGACGACGGCCTGGGCGAGCGGGAGTCCAAGCAGCACGGCGAGGCCGGCGGCGGTGGCGGAGAGCTTGACGCTGCCGACGAGGGCCGTGAGGTAGGCGCCGTGGACGGAGGCGGTGAGGTTGGCGGTGCCGTACGTGGTCGCGCCGGTGGCCGGGTCGTCCACGGTGAGGGCGCCGCCGACGATGGCGAGGGCGGGGATGCCGAAGGCGATGGCGGTGAAGGCGAGCAGCGGGACGGCGGCGAGCCAGGCGGGGGCGCGGCGGGGCCCCCGCCGCCGGGCCTTCTCGGGCCCGGCGGCGGCGGTCGCCGTGAGGGTGTCACTCGTCGTGGTGTCCCTCGGCGGGGTGTCGGTGGTCATCCGGAGACGGCCTTGCCCCAGCCCTGGGCGAGCGTCGTCTTGGCCTTGGCCTGCTGGGCCTCGGCGGGGAAGGCGGGGACGCCGGTGACGGCGGGCAGCCTGCCGGCGGCGTCCTTGTCGAGGGTGCCGGCCTTGTCGAGGGCGGGCATCAGGACGGGGCGGGCGAAGCCCTTGAGCCACAGGTTCTGGCCCTCGGCGCTGTACAGGTACTCCTGCCAGAGGCGCGCGGCGGCCGGGTGCGGGGCGTCCTTGTTGACGGCCTGCGAGTAGTACTGGGCGTAGCGGCCGTCGGCGGGGACGGCGACCTTCCAGTCGAGGCCCTTGGACCTGAACTCCTCGGCGTAGCCGGCGTTGAGGTAGTCCCAGTCGATGGAGATGGGCGTCTCGCCCTTCTCGACGGTGGCGGGGGTGGACTCGACGGGCGTGTAGTTGCCGTTCTTCTTCAGTGCGGCGAAGAAGTCGAGTCCGGGCTGGATGTCGTCGAAGGAGCCGCCGTTGGCGAGGGCGGCCGCGTAGACGCCGCCGAAGGCGGAGCCGGACTTGGTGGGGTTGCCGTTGAGGGCGACCTGGCCCTTGTACTCGGGCTTGAGGAGGTCCTTGAAGGTGGTGGGGCAGTTCTTGACGCGCTTGGCGTCGCAGCCGATGGAGACGTAGCCGCCGTAGTCGTTGTACCAGCGGGCCTTCGGGTCCTTCTGGCCGTCGGGGATGTCGTTCCAGGCGGTCACCTCGTACGGGGCGAAGAGGCCTTGCCGGGCGCCGCTGAGGGCGAAGCTGCTGCCGAGGTCGAGGACGTCGGGGGCGCGGTCCTGGCCCTTGCGGGAGGTGACGGCGTTGAGTTCGTCCTGGCTGGAGGCGTCGGGGTTCTCGACCTCGACCTTGATGCCGTACTTCTTCTGGAAACCGTCGATGAGGGCGCCGTAGTTGGCCCAGTCGCGCGGCAGCGCGATGGCGTGCAGCGTGCCTTCCTTCTTGGCCGCGGCGGCGAGGGCCTCCAGGCCGCCGAAGTCGGCGGCGGAGGTGGCGGTGGCGGCGTTCTTGCCGTCGGTGCCGGTGGCCTCGGGGGCCGCTCCGCAGGCGGTGAGGGCGAGCGCGGCGACGACGGCGAGGGAGCCGCCGAGGACGGTGTTTCTCGGGAGGGTCGCGGGGACGGGCACGGCTTCTCCAGGGGATCGGGGGGCGACAACTTGTCTGAACAAGTTGGCCTCAGTACGCCGGGCGTTGATGACCTGAAGGTGAACGACGTCCGAACGGATCACCGCCATTCCCTGCACAATCACGCTTGTTTTCGGCCACTTGAGCACTGGTCTAGGGTGGATGCACTGCACACAGCAGTCGAAGGAACCGCAGCAGTCCAGGGGGAACGATGACCGCGCGCCACGAGCAGATCGCCGCGGAGCTCCGGCGGGCGATCCACCGCGAGGACTATCCGGTCGGCGCCCACCTGCCGGCCGAGACCGAGCTCGCCGCCCGGTACGGCGTCTCGCGCGGCACCGTCCGCCAGGCCGTCGCCGCGCTCACCGCGGAGGGCCTCATCGGCTCCCGCCAGGGCGCCCGCCGCGTCGTCCTCGCCCCGCGCCGCAGCCAGAGCTTCGCCGAGCTGCGCAGCTTCGCCCAGTGGGCGCAGGCCAACGGCCGCACCGCCACCGGCCGGGTGGTCGCCCAGGAGTACCGTCCGGCCACCGCCGAGGACGCCACCCGGCTGCACCTGCCCCTGGGCACGCGGGTGCTCAACGTGCTGCGCGTGCGCGGCCTGGACGGCGAGCCGGTGCTCGTCGAACGCACCGTCTACGCCAACTGGATCTCCCCCGCCGTCGAGGCCATCGACCCCGGGTGCGCCTCCGTCACCCAGCGCCTCTACGACGACACCGGTCTGGTCTTCGCCCACGGCGAGCACGTCATCGACGCCGTCGCGGCCGGCGCCAGGGACGCCGGCCTCCTCGCCGTCCGCCGCACCAGCCCCCTGCTCCGGGTCCGCCGCGTCACGACCACCCACGACGGCCGCCCGGTCGAGTGGTCCGACGACCGCTACCGCCCGGACGCGGTCAGCTTCTCCGTCGCCAACGCGATCGGCCACAACCCGCTGGTGCGCACCACGGCGGGATAGCCCCCGCGGCCGTCGCGGCCGTCGCGGGGGCCGTGCGGCCTACTGGAAGCTGAGCCGGTGCGGGTGGGCCGGGTCGGCCGGGCAGGTGTGGACGCGCATGAGGCCGCGGCCGAGGTAGACGCCGACCGGGTCGATCACCCGGGGGTCGTCCACCGCGTCGCGGTCCTCGACGGGGAGCCAGCTCCGCGAGGCTCCGTCGCACTCCACGGTGGCGACGGTGAGCAGCGGGGGCATCGGCGTGCCGCAGGCGGGGCAGTCCACGGGGCGGGGGTCCGTCAGGTGCCAGGACGCGAAGCCGCCGACCTTCCAGCCCGGGGCGAGGGAGAGGTCGCTCATGTAGTCGATCTCCTCGGGCTCCTCGGCGCGGGCGGCGGCCATGGCGGCCTCGTACTCCTCGTACGTGGCGTAACTCGCGGGCGAGGACGAGTCGTACGCGTCCTCGTCGTCCTCGTCGAGGAGGCCTTCCTCCCACGCGTCGATCTCCTCCTGGAGCTCCTCGCCGAGGAGGCCGAGGTACTCGTGCTCGACGACCTGCTCCGGGTGGACGACGCAGGAGGTGGGGACGCACTCCTCGCGCCCCGCGACCGGCGGTTCGGGCTGCGGGGCGAGGACCGCGCCGACGTCGGCCGAGCGGCGCCAGCGCAGTTCCACGGCGATGGTCCGCTCCGGGCCGTGGACCTCGAAGGGGCACCAGAACACCTGGAGGAGGTCGTGCCCCTCGGGGCCGACGAGGTCCGGCACGTCCCGGGTGCGGAGCTGGGCGACGGCGAGGAGCGGCAGCGGGTCCTCGTCGCGGAGGGCGGGGACGTGCGTCCCCGCGGTCATCCCGTCGAGGAGCCGCCGCTCCTCGTCGGTGAACTCCCGCCCGCGGGCCTCGTCCTGGATGCGCCGCCGGAGCCGTACGTCGGACAGCAGGTGTCCGGTGCCCTTCGGGTGCACGGCGGTGCACACCGGCCACGGCTCGTCGGCGGGCCACAGGAGCGGCCCCGCCACCGAGCTCTCCTCCGGCTTCGCCGTGCCCTGCCGGGGGTGCAGTCGCGTCGCCGTCCGGCGGTACCGGGCGAGGGCGGGGAACACCGCTTCGATGTCGACGGGGCGCGGGGGCGTGGTGCGGGTCATGCGCGGATCCTCCAGGGGCGGTTCGGTTTGCGATGCTATAGGCCCGGTACCGCGGTCCGGACGCCCGCGGCCGGATTCTCCAGGCTGTGGGTGAAGGTGAAGCCCTTGTTGCCGAACGCCGTGAACTCCAGCCTGATCGGGATCGGGTTGGAGCCCTCGTAGATCGGCTTGATGTGGTACTGCACGACCTCCTTGTTCTTCGTCACCTGGTCGAAGATGACCTGCTCCACCTGGTCGCGCTGGTCGGGCGAGTTGGTCGGGGTCTGGGTCTGGGTGACGAGGTTGTGCCAGGCCAGGCGTCCCTTGCCCGCGCCGCCGAGCCGGTCGGCGAGGAGGTGGCCGCGGGCCTCGTTGAAGGCGGTGCCGTCGCCGCGCCAGCCCGGCGGCTTGAGCTTGCCCGCCTCCGTGCCCTTCTTCGCGTCGACGATCTCGGGCCGCAGGCAGGCGTAGACGCCGGTGGGCCTGCCCAGGTGGTCGAGCCGGCCGTACCGGATCGAGCCGTCCCAGTCGTAGGCGTCCATCTGGCACCGCTTGGGCGCCAGGCCGAGGGGGTCGGTCCACACCCACGGATTGACCACGTACGTCGAGGGGTTGGGCGCCGGGGCGAGGCCCAGCGGGTCCGGGCTGGTGAAGCGCGCGGTGTCGGGGTCGTAGTGCCGGAAGTAGCTGGAGTGGAGGCCGGTCTCGGGGTCGGCGTACTGCCCGGGGAAGCGCAGCGGGGTGTAGGCGGTGGCCGCCGTGTTCCATCCCGTGGCGCCCCAGGTGGTCGACCGGCTGCGCCAGGCCGTCTCCCCCTCGGTGGAGACCAGTTCGGTGGGCGTGCCGACCAGGTCGGTGACGACGGCGAAGAAGCGCGCGTCGACCTCGTCGTCGTCCAGCGGCCTGCGTTCGTACTGGACGAGCGGCCGGTGTCCCTCGTACTCCCAGGTGAGGATGGTGCCGGCGGTCTCGTCGCACTGCTCGACGAGGAGGGGTCCGTCCCAGGTGAAGCGGATCGTCTCGACGACCGTGGTGCCGTCGGCGGCCATCCGGTGCTTGGCGCTGCGGCGGCCCAGCGGGTCGTACGCGTAGGTCCACCGGGTGCCGTCGGGGGTGGTGCACGCGACGAGGCGGTCCTCCGCGTCGTAGGCGTAGCGCCACACGTCGGGCTTGCGGGACAGGCGGGTGCGGCGGCGCAGGACGACCCGGCCGGCGGCGTCGTGCTCGTAGTGGACGCCGCCCGCGGCGACGAGGTGGGCGCCCTCGTAGCGGCGCGGGCCGCGGGCCTCGGTGTGTCCGGCGGCCTCGGGCCAGTCGGCCGAGGTCTGGTTGCCCGCGGCGTCGTACGCGTACCGCTCGACCCAGTCGGGTGCCTCGACGGACAGCGGCCGGCCCACGGGGTCGAGGGTGACCCGCTTGTCCCGGCGGGCGCGGCCTCCGGTGGTCTCGCCCAGGGTGACGGGGTAGCCGTCGGCGCGGTAGGCGTAGTCGCGGGCGCGCACGGGGTCGGGTGAGCCGGGCGCGGACAGCGTCTGGCCGACCGGCCGGCCGACGCGGTCCCAGTCGGTGGTGAGGGTGGTGGCCGTCCCCGGGGCGCCCCAGCTGCGGGTGAGTTCGCGGCCGAGGGGGTCGTGGGTGAAGGTGAGCGCGTGGCCGCCGGTGGTGAGGGCGACCCGGTCTCCGGCCGCGTCGAACAGCGACTGGCTGACGGCGCCGGTGGGGGTGATGCGGGTGACGCGGCGGCCCGCCGTGTCGTAGGCGTGGCGGAGGGTGCGCCCGTCCACGGTCTCGGCGAGGGGCCGGCCGAGCGCGTCGCGTTCCACGGTGAGCGTGGAGGTGGCGGTGCGGGCCTCGACGAGCGCGCCGGAGCGGTCGTACGCGTAGTGGGTCACGGCGCCGTCGGCGTTCCGCGCCACCAGGCGGTCCATGGCGTCCCAGGTGTAGCCGACGGTCCGGCCGAGGGGTGTGGTGCGGGTGGTCAGGCGGTTCGCGGCGTCGTAGCCGTAGGAGAGTTCCCGGCCGTCGAAGTCGGTCTCGGCCTCCAGCCGTCCGGCCGCGTCGTAGCGGTAGCTCCATGCGTGGCCGAGCGGGTCGGTGACCCCGAGCAGCCGGAGTTCGGTGTCGTAGCGCAGTTCGTGGCGGGCGCCGTCGGGCGCGAGGCGGGCGAGGGGCTTGTCGAAGGGGCCGTACTCGGTGGTCCAGACGCCGCCGGCGGCGTCGGTGTACGCCAGGCAGTTGCCCTCCGGGTCCCAGGTCCAGGACTCCCGGGTCCCGTCGGCGGCGGTCCGGTGCCGCAGCCGGTCGTCGTGGTCCCAGGAGAACTCCTCGCGTCCGCCGGAAGGGTCGGTGATGACGAGGGGCCGGCCGCGGTGGTCGCGCTCCACGGTGGCCACCCCGCCGTCGGTTCCGGTGATCTCCAGCGGGAGTCCGGCCCGGTCGGAGCGGATGCGGAGGGTGGCGCCGAGCGGGTCGCGGACGGAGGCGACGGCGCCCGTGGCGTCGTGGGTGAAGCGGGTGACCGCGCCGTCGGGGCCTTCGGTGGACGTGCAGTTGCCGAGCTCGTCGAAGGTCTGCCGCCACGGCGTGCCGTCGGCGGCGACCACCTCCAGGGGCAGGTTGCGCTCGTCGTAGCGGGCGGTCGCCGTGCTCCCGTCGGGCAGCCGGACCCCGACGAGGTTCCCCGCCTCGTCCCAGGTGAGTTCGGTGGTGTGGCCGAGCGGGTCGGTGCGGCTGAGCGGGCGGTCGTACGGGTCCCAGGTGAGGTGGGTGGTGTGGCCGAGGGGGTCGGTCTCGGCGACGACCTGGAGCCGGTCGTCGAGGACCAGGGTCGTGGTGGCGCCCGTGGAGTCGGTGTACCGCGTGACGCGGTGCCCGGTGTCCGGGTGGACGTCGTAGGAGAACCGCGAGGAGAGGATGCCGTCGGGGCCGACGGTGCCGGAGACCCGGCCCTCGCCGTCGTACACGTACCGGAACGTGGTGGCGTTGCGGTCGGTCCACGACGTGATCCGGCTGTCGCCGTCGTACGTGAAGGTCATGGCCGGGCCGTCGGGGCCCTCGGGGCCGGTCAGCCGGGTGAGGTCGCCCGACGGGGAGTAGGCGTAGCCCACGACCGCGGCCGGCTCGCCGGCTCCGTGGACGGCGAGGCCGGTGACGCGCGAGGCGTCGGCGGATATCCGGAGGACGTAGCCGCCCGAGTGCGTGACGGCGGTCGGCGCGCCGTCGGAGCGGCGCGAGAACTCGATCCGGTTGCCGTTGCGGTCCTCGATCGCGGACAGCCAGTAGGCGGTGGAGCTCCGGTAGGGGCTGCCGGTGTAGACGCGGACCTGTCCGCTGTGCGGATCGTGGACCTCGTACGAGGTCTCGTCGCCGGACACGCCGCCGTGACGCAGGGGCAGCCGGTCGCCCTCCACGGGCATGACCCGGTCGTCGTCCGGGCGGGGCAGCCGGGGGAAGATCAGCACCGCGCCGTCCTCGCGGGCCCAGATCGCGCTGCCGCCCGAGGCGTCGACCTCGATGCGCTCGTCGAGGGTCGCGGCCCAACTGCGGCCGAACCAGCGGCCGTAGCGGTAGCTGGAGACGTGGGTGCGGCGCAGGACGAGCGGCAGGACACCGGGCAGGGCGAGGTCCGTCTGGGGCAGCAGCATCTTGCCCGTGGCGACGTCGACGGGGTCGTTCTTGCAGACCGTCTTGTCGAGGGAGACGCCGTGGGCGCGCGGGTCGTCCTTGGCGTCCGTGACGGAGTTGGGCCTCGTCCGCACGTCGTCGCCGCGGTCCTTGCGCGGCGACCCGTTCCCCTTGCCGTCGTCGTCGTGGTCGCCCTTGCGCTGGCGGGCGAACCGGTCGCGGAGGTCGTCGTCGGTGTTCTTGTGGTCGACGGAGATCTGCTTGACGACCTTGGGGAGCGTCTGGCCGACGTGGTCGCCCATGCTCTTCGCGGCCTTGGTGAGGGCTTCGAGCGCCTTGTCGGCGATCGGGTCGATCGCGTCGGCGATCGAGTCGCGTCCCCGGGTGCGGCCGTGCGCGGTCCTCGCCTTCCCGAGCTTGCCCGCCGTCTTGCCGTGGATGCTCACGCTGACGGAGTTGAGCTGGGTGGAGGCGTGGGTGTGCTCGGCGTGCTCGATGTGGAGGTTCTTCAGCCCGCTGCCCGGCCCCTTCGCCCCGCTGCCCGCCGAGGCCAGGTGCATGGCCTCCTTGCCGGACTGCACCCCGTCCTTGAAGCCGTCCTTGCCCGCGTCCTTGGTCTGGTCGAGGTCCACCCCGTCCTGGAGGCCGATCGCCACCGCGCCGAGCTGCACGACCAGGTCGGCCGCCATGCCTTCGAGGGCCGCCACGGCCGGCTCGGTCATCGCCGCCACGACGTAACCGACGGCCTCCTCCACGCACTCCTTGATCAGCCGCTTGATCACCTCCTGCGTGGCCCGCATCGCGCCCGCGCCGATCAGCGCCGACAGACCCCCGGTGACCGGGATGAGCGAGATCGCGATGCCCGCCTCGGTGGCGAGGTAGCCGAGCTGCACCAGGGCCGCGAGCTTCATGCCCTCGATCACGCCGGCCGCCGTGTCCAGGGCGCCCGCGATCGTGCGGGCCGCACCGGAGATGTCCTTGATGTGCTTGGACTTGACCTTCGCCCAGTGCTCGTTGAGCGCGTCCATCGACTCGCCCTGGCCGGAGGACAGCAGCCGCTCGAAGTGGTTGTTCGCGAGCTGACCGTCGTCCTCCAGGTCGTCCGCGAACTCCCGGAGCGCGTCCGCCATTTCGCGATACGCGTCCTCGTCGACATTCGGCCAGGCGACACCGATCAGATCGAGAAGAGTGTCCGCCCAGTCCGGAACCGTGACCGCCACGTTGTGTTCCCCCGTCCGTGGTGACGTTTCCCGCCGGCCGCTTCGGCCGACCCCGACAGTCCTACCACGTGCCTCTGACGGGAGATCATCTCGGCCTCCGAACCTCCACGCACCCTCCCCGAACGACCGGCCGGGTCCGACGGCGGTCCCCCGACCGGTATCGTCCGCGCCGGGTTCAGGAGGCCGGGCGCACGCTCCAGACGGTGCCCCGCGCCTCGTACTCCAGCATCTCCTCCAGGTGCGTCGCCGCGTCCGCGCCGAGTTCGCGGCGGACGAGCCACAGGGCGAGTTCGAGGCCGGAGGTGACGCCGCCGGCGGTGACGAGGTCGCCGTCGTCGACGACGCGGGCGCTCTTGACCAGGCCGCCCCGCGCCTGGAGGTCCGCCTTCGCCTTGTGGTGGGTGGTGCAGGGCCGTCCGTCGGTGAGCCCGGCCGCCGAGAGGAGCATCACGCCGGTGCACAGGGCGGCGACCGTGAGGCCCGGGCGGGGCGCGGCCGCCAGCGCGCGGGGCAGGGTTTCCCGGTCGATCTCGGCCCACACGCCGGGGCTGTCGCGGCGGGCGTAGCCGCCGCCGGGGACGACCAGCAGGTCCGCCTCCTCGGGGGCCCAGGGGCGGATGCCCCTGACGGCCGTGCCGTACGCGCCGGTGACGCCGCGCGCACCGGTGGCGGAGACGTAACGGACCTCCACCGGGCGCGGGGTGAAGAACCCGGCGGCCGAGAAGACCTCGTACGGGGCCGCGAAGTCGAGCTCCTCGACGCCGTCGAACATCACGATGTGGACGCGCAGGGGCTTTCCGGGATCCGGGGCGGCTCCGGGCACGGGCGCTGCGGCCGCTGCGGCCGGTGCGCCCGTGGTGCCGAGGACGCCCGTGGTGCCGAGGACGCCCGTGGCGCCCAAGGCGCCCGTGGTGCCGAGGACGGTGGTGGCGCGGAGTAACTGCCTTCGGTTCATGTGGTGCTCCTGTTTCCGGAGGGATGCCGTGTGGTCGTACGTGCCTGGAGTGACGTCGTGTCAGGGGTCGGGCGGCGGCGTCCCCCGGTTCCCGCCGGCGGGTGGGAACCCGGCGCCCGGTCCGTACGACTCCTCCACCGCACGGGCACAGCGGCGGGGAGAGGCGCGGAATGGGCGGACTGGACATACGGATGCGGGGCGTCGCCTGTCGGCACGGCCGCAACGAGGCGGTCGCCGAGGTCGACCTGGAGATCGCCGCCGGTGAGCGCGTGGCGCTGACCGGGACGAACGGGTCGGGGAAGACGACGCTGCTGCGCGCGGTCCTCGGGCTGCACCGGCAGGTCGACGGCACCATCGAGGTCGGTGGCCGGTCGGCGCGCACGACGGCCGAGTGGGCCTGGCGGCGGCGGTCCTGTGCCTGGATCCCTCAGAAGCCGGCCGCCGGGCGGTTCCCGCTGCGCGGGGACGAGCTCCTGGCCAGCAGCGGGGCCCCGGCCGACGCCGCCGCGGCCGCCGACCGGCTGGGGGTCGGCGCCCTGGCCGGACGGCCCGTCGGCACGCTGTCCGGCGGGCAGTTGCAGCGCATGTACCTGGCCCGGGCCATGGGGTCCGTCGCGGCCGGGGCGCGGGTGCTGCTCGCGGACGAGCCGACCGCCGCGCTCGACTTCGCCGGGCAGGAGGAGGCGGCGGACGTGCTGGCCGCCCTGCCGGTGACGCTCGTCGTCGTCACGCACGACCGGTCCCTCGCCCAACGCTGCGACCGGGTCCTGGAGATGGCCGCGGGGCGGCTCAGGGAGATCGGGTGAGCGCGCTCGCCGCGGCCGACCTCGGGGCGATGCTGGAGCTCGTGCCGGTGCGGCGGGCGGGGATCGCCCTGCTCCTCGCGGCCGCCGGGCTGCCCGTGATCGGCGTGATCATCGTCGGGCTCGACATCATGCCGGTGCGGTTCGCGATGATGCACGTGGCGCTGCTCGGCATCGCGATCGGCCTGCTGACGGGTCTCGACCCGATGCTGTGCGCGCTGGCGGCGTGCGCGCTGTCCGGCGCGGGGGTCGCCCCGCTGGCCCGCACTCCCGACGGACTGTCCGGCGCGATGGGCCTGTTGATGAGCCTGGCCATCGCGGCCGCGCTGCTCGTCCTCGCCGTCTCGGGCGTCAACGCGTCGGGGGCGTTCGCCCTGCTGTGGGGCTCGATCCTGTCGGTCGGCACCGCCGACCTCGTCGTCCTCGGCGTCCTCGCCGTCGTCGTCCCGTCCCTGTTCTGGTGGAAGCGGCGGGACGTGGCCCTCCTGCTGTACGACCGCGAGCTCGCCGAGTGCTCGGGCGTGCCGGTCCGCCTGCTCACCACCGCGCTCCTCGTCCTCGTCGCGGTGGCCGTCGCGGGGGCGATCAAGCTCACCGGCGCCCTGCTCGTCGACGCGCTCACCCTGCTCCCGGCGCTCGCCGCGCGCCGCCTCGGCCGCTCCCTCCGGGGGATCACCCTGTGGGCCGTCGGCATCGGCGTCGCCGTCAACCTCGTGGGCTTCCTGCTGGCCCTCTGGCTGGACTGGCCCCCGGGCCCGGTCCTCGTCCTCACGGCGGGGGCCGTCGTCCTCGCCGCGCACCTCGTTCCCGAACGGAGAAACCGCTCATGGCGCGCACCCGCGTCCGTACCGCCCGTCTCGCTTCCCTCCTCGCACTGACCACGGCGCTTCCGCTCCTCGCCGGATGCGGGACCGAGGACGCCCCGGCGGCGGAGGCCCGGAAGGGCGCCGGCCGCAAGCCGGTGGTGGTCGTCACGACCACCTGGGAAGGGGCCTTCGCCAAGGCCGCCGGGGCCGAGGACGTCACGGTCATCGTGCCGCAGTCGGTCCACCACGCCCCCGACTACGACCCGAAGCCCTCCGACCTGGCCGCCGTGGCGAACGCCGACTTCGTGCTCTACGCGCCCTTCGAGCCGTACGCGGCGAAGATCAAGGAGGCGGCCGGTTCGAAGGCGAAGCTGGTCGAGGTGAACCTCGACAACGACCCTGCGAAGGCCGGAGCCGAAATCACGCGCCTGGGCGGCCTGTTCGGCACGAAGGAAGCCGCCGCCCAGTTCAAGACGCGGCTCGATGGTGACGTCGCCGAGCTGAACAGGGAGCTCACGTCGGCATGGCCGGGCGGGAAGAGCCCGGTCGTCGTCAGCCAGGCCTTCACCGGGTGGGCGGCCGGCCTCGCGGGGGCGACGACCGTGGGGACGTACGGCCCCGAGCCGGTCACCCCGGCGCAGCTGGCCGAACTGTCCGCGCGGAAACCGGCCTTCGTCCTCGACAACGCGCACATGTCGACGGGCACGGTGCTGCCCGACACGGGCGCGAAGCAGGTGCAGATCGTCAACTACCCGGGCGAGGACCTGGACCTGCTGGGTGTGTACCGGAAGGCCGCCGCCGAGTTGAGGAAGGCCATGGGCACCTCCTGACCCGCACGAGCGGGGGGAGGGGCGCGCCGCCGGCGTACCCCTCCCCCCGCCGTGTCATCCCCGGACCGGTGCGGCGGCCGACACCTCGCCCGCGGCCCGGTGCCGGAGGGCCGCCCGGTCCGGCTTGCCGGCGGCGGTGAGCGGGAGCGCGTCCAGGACGACGACGTGCTCCGGGTGCTTGTACGGGTCCACACCGCGCGCGGTCAGGTACGTGCCGAGCTCGTACGGGGTCGGGCGCGCTCCGTCCCTGGCCACCAGGCAGGCCGCGAGCCGCTCCCCCATCAGCGCGTCGGGGACGCCCACGCAGACGACGTCGCGGACGGCGGGGTGCGCGGCGAGTTCGCGTTCCACCTCGGCCGGACTGATGTTGGCGCCGCCGCGGATGACGACGTCCTTGAGACGTCCGACGACGTGCAGGACGCCGTCGCCGTCGAGGTAGCCGAGGTCTCCGGTGCGGACCCAGCCGTCGGGGGTGCGGTAGCGGGCGTCGAGCTCCGGGGAGGCGACGTAGCACAGCGGGGTCATGGGTCCGCGCGAGACGATCTCGCCCGTCTGTCCGTCGGGCAGCGGTTCGTGGGTCTCGGCGTGGGCGACCCGGATCTCCGCGACGCGCGGGTCGGGCCGTCCCGCGACGACGCCGGAGCGGTCGGTGGGCGGGACCTTGTGCTCCAGGCCGGTGTGGCAGTTGACGCCGTCGGCCGATCCGTACAGGTTCACGACGTGGCAGCCGAAGGAGGCGGCCGCGGCGGAGGCCGTTGCCTCGTCGAGCGGGGCGCCGCCGAGGACGAGCGCGGTCGGCGCGGGCACGCTCTCCCCCGTCCGCTCCAGGTGCTCCAGCATCATCCGGATCATCGTCGGGACGCCGAGGACGTGGGTGGGCGCGTGCGCGCGCATCGCCTCCAGGGCGGCGTCGGGGGTGAAGTGGTCGAGCAGGACGAGGGATCCGCCGTGCCGGGCGAGGGCGACGGCCGTGCCGTTCGACCCGAAGGCCGACGCGAGCGGCACGAGGAAGAGGCACCGGGGCGGGGTGCCGTCGGGCATGAGGGAGGCGAGGAAGTTGCCCCGTCCGCCGGCGAGGGCGTTGTGGGAGTAGGCGATCATCTTCGGTTCGGCCTCGGAGCCGGACGAGACGAGGATGCGCGCGGCGCTGTCCGGATCGGGACGGGCCGGGACGAAGCCGGTGGGGTCGGTGCGCAGCAGCGTTCTGAGCGGAATCGTTCCTGCGGGTGGGGTGCCCGGTCCGGCGGAGATCACGTGCCGGAGCGCGGGCAGCGCCGGAGCGCGCGTCACCAGGTCCGCGGCGGGCGTCCGGCCCCGATGCTCCGTGGCGGCGACGACGGCGACGGCCTCCGCCCGCCGCAGCAGGCACTCCGCCTCCACCACCCCGCGCCCGACGGGGAACGGGAGCACGACCGCGCCGACGGCGGCGACGGCCAGGTCGGCGACGACGGCGTCGCGACGGTCGGGCAGCTGTACGGCGACGACGTCCCCGGACCGGACGCCGAGCCCCCGCAGCCCCTCGGCGAGACATCGGACCTTCCGGTCCAGCGCCGTGTAGCAGAGCGTGCCCTTGGCGTCGTGGATCGCCGTCCGGTGCAGGTCGGCGATCTGCCGGGCCCGGAACAGGCTGTAGAGATCGAGGTCCGGGCAGGTGCCGTCGACCGCCCACGAGCGGCGCAGTCCGGCGGGCAGCAGATCGGTGAGGGTGACGGTCACGCGAGGCTCCAGGGGTCGGGAACGGCGAGGGCACCGTGCGCGTCCCGGCCGATCGGGCCGGACAGGCGCGGGTCGCGCAGGAGGTCGGTCAGGTCGGTGGTGACGGCGGTCGCAACCACACCCCGGGAGCGCAGCCGGTGCAGGCCCTCCTCGGTGCACATGCCGCCGAGGTCGTACGCGGCGGCGGCCGCCGCACTGTCGTCGCTCGGCGCGATCCACCCGTCGGACGTCCGCACGGGGTGCCGGAATCCAGCCGGGGTACGCGCGTCGAGGCCCCGGCCGGCCCGCGTCAGCGCGGGGGCGAGCAGGGTGTCGGCCGCGCCGAGCAGCGAGGAGTCGACCCGGACACCGTGCCCGGTGCGCTCGCGGAGCAGCAGCCCGGCGAGCACGGCCTCGGCACCGTGCAGTCCGCCGAGCACGTCGAGCAGCGTCATCAGGGACGGCGCGGCCGGCTCGCCCTCGGGCCGCACGGCCTCCCCGACACCCGTACGGGCCTGCACCATGAAGTCCGTCCCCATGGGCGCGTCCGCGATCCGGTCCGCCCACCCACCGGTGTACGCGTACACGAGCGCGGGGTTCACGGCCGCCAGGTCGTCGGCGTCCAGGCCGAGCTCGGCCGCCTTGCCCGGGGCCCAGTTGTGCAGGAACACGTCCGCCTCCGCGGCGAGTTCCCGGAGCCGCCGCCGGTCGCCGGACGACTTGATGTCGATCTCGACCGCCTCCTTGCCCCGGTTGAGGGCGAGCCAGCGCGCCGAGACGCCCGAGCAGGCGGGTGGCATCCCGCGCAGCGGATCGCCGCCCGGCGGCTCGATCCTGACGACACGCGCACCCAGTAGCCCCAACAGGTGTGCGGCCAGAGGTGCTTGGATGCGACGCCCGGCCTCCAGGACCGTCATCCCCTCCAGCGGCCGGTCGCGGGAGGTCGGCGGCACGGCCACGACGGCACCGGGAAACCCGGGAAGCAGGGTCCGCAGCGACCAGGGGTCGGCTCCGTCGTCCTCCTGCGCACGCTCGGCGAGCGTCCACAGCGGACACACTTCGACCCCGGCCCCCGCGGCCGCCCGCCGTATGCGCTCCATGCCGTGGGTGCGCGTCACCTCGTGCAGGACCGGCGGCAAGGGCGCACAGGCCGTGGCGTAGCGGAACTGGAACGGCGGCCAGCCCGCCCGCATCGCGTCCGCCGGTGCGCCCAGGGTGCGCCAGAAGCCTGCCCAGGAGCCGGGATCGAGCGTCTCCAGCTCGAAGACGACGCCGTCGGCCGAGGTGAACGGCGGCCCGCCGGCGGCAAGTGCGACCGCCTCGGGTTCGTCGGCGCCGGACGCCGCGAGGTACTGGGAGATGGTGAGCAGGCCGGCCCGGTCGCCCCTGGTGGTCACACGGCGGGGCCCGTCACCGCCGCGCGCCTGGGCGACCAGGGCCGCGAGGAGCCCCTGGACGGTGAGCACTCCGGTGGCGGTGGCCAGGTAGTCGACGCCCAGGCCGCGCGGGGCACCGTGGCGGCGGCCGTGCACGGCCATCACGCCGGTCGCCGCCTGGGCGGTGGCCTCGTCCTCGATGCCGGAGCCGAGGGCACCCCAGGCGGTCTCGGCGGTGACCGGTGAGAACCCGCCGCCCCCGAGGACGATCTCCCCCGAGCCCGGGGCCGGGGCCGGGGCCGGGGCCGAGGCCGAGGCCGAGGCCGACGCCGACGCCCAGCCCGAGGGCACCCTCGTGCCCGAGCCCGAGCCCGAGCCCGGGGCCGAGCCCAAGTCGATGTCCAGGTACGGGTCCCGGACTCGTCCGCCCAGGCGTCTCAGATGGTCGGCGACGACCCTGGTGAGCGCCGGAGGGCCGCCGATGTCGACGCGCAGGGCGTCGAGCGGACTCCGGGGGCCGAACGGGCGGCGGTCCGCGCTGTGCGTGGTCGCTGGTGACGCCATGCCTCTCCTCTCCTCGCGCGGCGATGGCCGGCGCACGGGGCTGTCACGTTCACGGGAACCGACGGGCGGGTACGCCCGACCACTTCCACGGGCAGGCAGTCGGACGCGTGTTCTGTCGAGTTCCCAAGACGGAGGAAACAGTGACGGACCATGACGTAACGACTTTCGGCGGCGAGCCCGGTGCAGACCTCCCCGCGCTGCGGAAGCGGGTCTCCGCCTTCGTCCGCGACCGGGTGTTCCCGTACGAGACCCAGCTGGACGAGGGCGGACCGGCCGCCCGGAAGCTGCGCGACGACCTCCGGGCGGCGGCACGCGAGGCCGGCCTCTGGGCTCTGCCGCTCCCGTCCGAACTGGGCGGCGGGGGGCTGTCGTTGACCGCCTACGCTTCGATCGCCGAGGCCGAGGGCGCCAGCGACCACGGCCCCGCCGCCCTGGGCTCGGCGTCACTCCTCGACGTCACCATGCTGTCCCGGCACGCCTCCACCGCCGTGCGCTCCGCGTACGTCCGCCGCCTGGTCTCGGGCGAGCTCCGCACGTGCTACGCGATGACGGAACCGGACACCCCCGGCACCGAACCGCTGCTCACCGCCACCCGGGCGGAACCCCGCACCGGCGGCGGCTGGACCGTCACGGGGCGCAAGTGGTTCGTGTCGAACGCCGGGGACGCCGACCTGGTGACCGTACTCGCCCGCACGAGCGGCACGACCGGGGACCGGGAAGGCCTGTCCCTGCTCCTCGTCCCCACCGACTCCCCCGGCTTCCGGGTCGTCCGCGAACTGCCCGTCCTGGGCGCCACCGGCCAGTACGAGATCGAGTTCGACCACGTCGACATCGACGAGGACCACCTCGTCGGCCAAGCCGGCCAGGCCCTCACGATCGCGGCAGAACGCCTCCAACTCGGCCGGACACTAAGGGCGTTGCGCTGGGTCGGTCAGGCCCAGCGCGCCTTCGACCTCCTGTGCGACCGTGCCGTGGCGCGGCAGGGGGCCCACGGCCCGCTCGCGGACCGCCAGCTCGTCCGACAGCACGTCTTCGAAGCACTGCTGTCCCTCCGCGGCACCCGCCCCCTCGTGTACGAGGCGATGGCGCTGGTCGCGGAGGGCCGCGACGCCCACGTCGAGGCGGGTCTCGCCAAGACCGCCGCGGCCCGCGCCCTCCACGACGTCGCCGACCGCGCCGTCCAGGTCTTCGGCGCCGCCGGACTCGGCCCCGACACCCCGCTGCCCGCCCTCCTCCGCACCGGGCGGACGGCCCGCATCCTCGACGGACCCGACGAACACCACGTCTCCTCCGTGGCCGCACGTGTGCTGCGCGGCCGTCGACCGGACCCCTCCGTCACGTCCGCGTGAGGTCGACGCGCCCGAGCAGCCCGGACAGACCGAGGGCCAGGAAGAAGTCGCCCCACACCAGTTCGTGGCCGATCGCCGTACCCGTCCCCTTGTCGTAGCAGCCGTCCAGGAGCATCCCTGCGGGCCGCCCTCCCCCGCCCGGCCGGGTGAGGTGGACCTCCACGAGCCGGCGCAGCACCGCCTCCGCGCGGTCGGCACACGCCTCCGCCCACCCCGCCCCCGGAACGCGCGCGAGCTTCAGCAGGGCGACGGCGGCGACGGCCGCGGCGGAGGTGTCCACGGGGCCTTCGGGCTCACCGGCTTCGGCAGGCGGAACGAGGGGACCGTCGAGGAACTCGCCCTGGAGGAGGAGTCGTTCGGCGGACTCGGCCAGCCGGCCCGTAAGCCATGGTGCCTCGTGGGCGGCGTGGAGCGGGGCGGCTTGGGGCGGGGCTGCGCTGGGCGGGGCGGCGCTGGACGGGGCTGCACTGCGCGGGCCCGTGCTGGGAGGGCCTGCACTGGGCGGATCTGCGCTGAGCGGGGCGCCTCCGTGCGGGGCGCCTTGCGGGGCATCCTGCGGGTCGCCTTCGAGCCGTCCGTTCGGGAGCACGTCGCCGGGGCGCCGGCCGCCCACGTGGAGCAAGCCGTCCGCGACGGCCAGGAGCAGCCACGACTCGCCGCGGGCCCAACCCGGCGCGGGGTCCGCCTCCGGCACCCAGCCGGACACGGGGTCCGCCTCCGGCACGGAGTCGGCATCCGGGGCGCGGCCCCGACGCGGCTCGGCCCAGCGCCACGCCGGGTGGGGGCGCCCGCCGCCGTCACCGTCGAGGCACAGGTCGAGGTGACGGTGGAGGTGAGCGGCAGCGGCTGCCCGCCCCTGCGGTCCGGCAGCGGTGAGGAGGGGTACGAGCCCGGGGACGCCGTCCGCGCGGGCGCGCAGCCGCGGGCCACCCAGGGCCGCGCCCCACGGGACGACACCGAGTACCGGGTCCCACCCGGCGAGGACGGCCTTCGCCGCGCGCTCGCGCAACGCGGCGGCGACCACGTCGTCGTCGGCTGCCAGGGCAGTGCCGTACCAGAGGATGAGGCCGCGGGTCGCGGTGTCCGCGTCGACCCAGGGCGCAAGGCGGGCCGTGGCGGCGGCAGCCGCCGAGCGGTCCGGTTCCCCGCCCGTGTGCCGGGCGCGGAGCCAGAGCAGTCCGGCCCAGAAGCCGCCGGTCCACGACCCTCGCCCGGTGCTCGTCCAGACGCCGCTGTCGGGGTCCGCGTACAGCGGGAAACGGTCGCCGACCTGCCCGTACGTCTCCTCCACGCGCCGGAGCAGGAGACCGAGCGCGTCCTCGGCCCAACTCCTCTCGCCGGTCACGCGGCAGCGCCCGGGCCCGAACGGCGGTCCCTGACCGCCCAGAGCAGGGCGACGGCCCCCGCGACGGCGAACTCGCCGGCGACCAGGACCCACCCGTCGCCGTAGCGGCCGCGTTCGGCGAGCAGCCCGAAGAGCGGCGGCCCCAGGGCGAATCCGGCGAAGAACCCGGCCGCGACGAGGGCCGAGTCCCGTCCGGCCCGCCCGGGGGCCGACCGCTGCATCACGAGGACCATCGAGACCGCGTTGCCGGACACGGCGAAGACACCCACCGCCACGGCGCCCGCCCACACCAGCGGCTCGACCCGGACGGCCGCGAACAGGAGCCCTGCCGCGCCGACGGCCCCGCCGGCGAGGATCGCGGGCAGCCAGGGGGCGCGGCCCGGCGTGGCGGCGCGGGACCAGCCGACGCGCCCGGCGATCCCCGCGACGCCGAGGACCGCGACGAGCGCACCCGCCACCGTCGGTCCCATGCCGAGCCGTTGGGCGCCGAACAGCGCCAGATACGTGTTGACGGACGCGATGCCCGCGCCGAGGAAGAGCGAGAAGCCCGCGAGCCACGGCACGGGGCTGTCGGGCGGGGCCGGTGCGCGGAGCGCGGCACCCGTCCGCGACGGCGGGTCGGCCGGCAGCGCCCGCAGGGCCCACAGGGCCGCGGCGAGCGCGGCCACGGCCGCCACCCACACGGCACCCCGCCAGCCGAGCAGACCCGCGGCCGCCGCGAGCGGCAACCCGGCCGCGAAGGCCCCGAGTTGGACGCCGGACTGCTTGGCACCCGTGGCCGCGCCCCGGCGCGGTGCCGGGACGGCCGCCAGGATCGCCTTGTTCGTGGCCGGGTTCGCGAGCGCCTGCGGGAGCCCGCCGAGCGCGACCGCCCCGAGGAGCGCGGCCGGCCCGGGCGCCGCGCCGATCAGCCCGAGCGCCGCCCCGGACACGGCGAGCAGCGCGACGAGCGCACGTCGGGGGCCGACGCGGTCCACGATGCGTCCACCGGCCGGCGAGAGCACGGCGGCGGTGCCGAAGCCGACCGTGGTGGTCAGCCCGAGCAACGTCTCGGAGACCCCGAGTCCTTCCACGAGACGGGGTCCGAGCGCCCCGATCAGGAAGAGCTGCATCATCGAGAAGGCCATGGCCGTCGTCAGCAGCGCGGTCAGCCCCGGCGGCGCGCCACGCCCGACTCCGGCCGTCGTCGCACCCGTCGGTGCCGCCGTGCCCGCGGACTTCACGTGGCTTCCCCCTCCCGCACGGCGGTCGGACCTCCGCCGCCTTCGCCCTCGATGAGTCGTGGCGGGAGCGCCGGGAGTTCCCGAGGCACTCTTGTGGCTCGCGCCACACTCGCGTACTCATGACCCGACGAGGTCGAGGGGGGCGGCCGTGACCGCCGTACCCGCCCGCATGCCTCCGGAGAGGGTGCAAGGATGGGCACGCCATGACGCCAGGCCGATGTTCGCGAGGAGCCCGGGCCGCGATGTTCGCGGCCGTCTGCGTGCTGCTCGCGGCCACCGGCCACGTCGCCATGTCGGGACAGGACCTGCCCGCCGCCGCCCTCGCAGCCGCGTCGGCCGGGACGCTCGCCGTCGCCTGGATCCTGGCCGCGCGCGAGCGCGGTCTCTTGGCGGTGACGGCGGCGACCGTGGCCGTCCAGAGCGTGCTGCACACGGCGTTCTCCTGGTCCCAGCGGCACGAGGCCCTGGCGTCGGGTCAGCCGGGGACGGCCCGTACGGTGACGGACCGGATGTCGATGTCCCATGCGGCCATGGGGCACGCGGCCATGGGGCACGCGGCCATGGGGCACGCGGCGACGGACCAGGCCGCCATGGGCCACGCGGCCACGGCTCACGCGACGATGAGCCATGCGGCCATGGGCCACATGACGATGGCCCACGAAGCCCTGGGGCACGTGCCCGCGAGCACCCCGTCCGCCGCCCACGACGTGACGAACATGTCCTCCTTGTCGTCCTCCCTCGGCATGCTCTCCGCCCACCTCCTCGCCGCACTCCTGAGCGGCCTCTGGATGGCGTACGGCGAACGAGCCGTCTTCCGTCTCGTACGCGCACTGCCGCTGTGGCGCTTCCGGCCCCCGTGGCACCTGTGGCTCCTGCTCGCCGCCGTCGTGCCGGCGGCTCCGCGACGCCCTCGCGTCCGGCCCGCACGCGCCGCCGACGACGAACGCGCTCCCCGCGGGCTCCTCCTCGCCCGCTCCGTCGTCTCCCGGGGTCCCCCGAGGGAGCCCGCTGTCATCTGACAGCCGGCTCCCCGAGCCCGACGGCACCCGACCCTCACCGCCGTCGCTCGGGCATCGGCCATGCCGCCACGGCAGGCCGCGACCCCTCACCGGCGCCGCCGCGCACCCGCGCCCGCCGCCGGATTCCCCTTGCCTCGTAAGGACTTGTGGCGATGACTGCTGCCCACGACACCCTCCACCAGGGACCGAAGAACCCCGCCCGCTCCCCCCACGCACCCGACGCCGCCTCCGACGCGGCGACGACGCTCCTCGCCCTGGCCGCACGTGACGGCGACCCCGCGAAGGCCGACCTCTTCGTCCGCGCCCTCCAGCGTGACGTCTGGCGCTACGTCGCCTATCTGAGCGCCGACCGCCAGGCCGCCGACGACCTCACCCAGGAGGTGTTCCTCCGCGCCATCGCCGCGCTGCCCCGCTTCCAGGGACGCTCGTCCGCCCGCACCTGGCTCCTCTCCATAGCCCGCCGCACCGTCGTCGACAGCCTCCGCCACGCCGCCGCCCGCCCCAGGCTCTCCGACCGCCACGACTGGCAGGCCGAGGCCGAACACACCCAGCCCCTCGGCCTCCCCGGCTTCGAGGACGGCGTCGCCCTCGCCGAACTCGTCTCCTCCATCCCACCCGAACGCCGCGACGCCTTCGTCCTCACCCAACTCCTCGGCCTCCCCTACGCCGAAGCCGCCCGAGCCATCGGCTGCCCCATCGGCACCGTCCGCTCCCGCGTCGCCCGCGCCCGCACCTCCCTCGCCTCCCTGCTCCGAGGCGACGACCAACCCGACCCCACCGAGCTCGAACCGCCGGTCTCCCGGCAAGGCACCTCCCCCGCACCGCGGCGGTCCACGAAGGCCCTGGCCCTGGCCTGACCTCCGGACCGGTCGACCGAGGGGTGGGATCGGGTCCCGGAACCACCGGGACC